>CAIODK010000292.1 GCA_903856995.1 uncultured Burkholderiales bacterium | reverse complement strand
GCTGACCCAAGCGGCCCGCATCGGGGCCATCTGTTATTTGGACGAAGTGGTAGAGGCGCGCCAAGACACCACGGTGGTGATTCATGCTCTGACCGACCACCGCCGCTGTTTGCCTATCGATAAAAAAGCCGAAGTGGTGCAAGCCCACCCAGACTTTCAATTGGTCATTTCGTACAACCCCGGCTACCAAAGCGCGATGAAGGATTTGAAACCTTCGACCAAACAACGCTTTGTGGCTTTTGATTTTGATTACCCCTTGCCCGATTTGGAAGCTCAAATCGTGGTGAGTGAAACGGGCATCGACACAGCCACAGCCACGCAGTTGGTGCGAATTGCGGGAGCAGCCCGTGCGCTTAAAGGCCACGGCCTGAGCGAAGGCGTGTCCACACGCTTGCTGGTGTATGCGGCACAGTTGATGCGCCAAGGCGTTGCGCCACGCGACGCTTGCCGCATGGCCATGGTGCGCCCCATCACCGATGACTTGGACATCCGACAAAGCCTGGACCATGCCATCGATGCCTGCTGGGGCTGACCCCACCCCCAATCCCAACTCTCCTTGGGCACATGACCCCCAAGTGTTGGCGGGGTGGCAAGCCTTGGACTGTGCTTTGCCCGCCGTGCGTCCTGTGTTTGAAGCCTGCGCACACGAAGCCATTGCGCGTCTGAGCCCGTCCTCTTTGCAGGCCTTTTGGCAGGGTGGTCGTCAGCTGGGCAAACTCGGCCGTGGTGCGGCTCCTGTGCTGGCATGGCTGACCTATTGGCCCGAAGTGGTGGAAGCTTTGGGCGAGAGCGATGCGGAGCAAGCCTTCGAGGTTGTGATGGCCTTGTTGCTGCGCATGAACAAGTCGCCCAACAGTGCTGCGATGGCTCACTTACTCACCAGCTTGGGGCCTGTGGCCCAGCGTTTGGGTGGTTTGTCTGTGCTGCAAGCGTATTTGCACACGGTGGGTCATTTCATGGATCGCACCACCGGATCTATCCATGGCCGACAAGCCACCTTGCCCAGCGCGGGTTTGCCGGAGTTGCTCTTGCAAGCCCCGCGACTGTTGCAAACACTGTCCTTGTCAGGCTGGCAAGCGTGGGTGGATTTTGGAGCTCGTGCGTATGCGCACCACCCACCACAACAAGAAGACTACTTTGCCTTACGTAGCCCAGATAGTTTGGCTGTGTTGCAGCGTGAACGCCACGGCATTTTGTTGCGTGATGTCGAGCGCACGTTAAGCCTGAGCCTGCAAGCCATGTGGCAATTCCAAGCGCATTTGCTGCCCCTGCCCACCGCACAAGTGAGTGCAGAGCACGGGGTGCAGGCAGTGTCGGTCTTACCTTGCTTATTGCTGGAATCTTCCGACAAAGGGCCCAGCTATGCCATGGGCTTGCCAGATGTATTGGATGGACAGGCTGGGGTCAGCGCTTTAGATCGTTACCGCCTCATGGTGATGCACATGGCCGGACACATTCGTTGGTCCACGCCCTGCATTGCCGACAACTGGAGTCCGATGCAGAGGCTAGCGGTGGAGTGGTTTGAAGACACGCGCATCGATTGGCTTTTGATGCGTACTTGGCCTGGCCTACGACACAGCTTGCTGGCACTGTACCCACCCGTGCAAGAGGGCGGTTGCAACGAGGCCACACACGCCTGTGTGCTGCACCGCCTCAGTGTGTGGAGCCGTAGCGTGTTGGATGAACGCTTTGAGGTGCAAGACCCGCAACTGCGCGAGTGGCGTGATCGTTTCATGGCCTTGGTCGATGGGCAAGGGCAGGGCACGGATACCGAGCAGGGCGTTGTCACGGGGCAAGTACGCACGGCCCAAGTGGCACAGTTGGCGCTGCAGTTTGTGGCCCGCACACGCCGCCCCAGTGATGCGCAGGCGCAAGTGCATTTTGAACACACGCAAGTGGACTGGCGTGACGACAACAGACACCTTTGGCAATTCATTGAAGACGGTGACGAAGAAGACACCGCACCTAGCCCCACACGTGTGGATGATGAAGAGCTCCATAGTTTGCCGCCGCAGCTCTACCCCGAGTGGGATTATTTGGCTGGCAGTGAGCGCCCCGACTGGGTGAGGGTGTTTGAATACCTACACCCACCCGGCCATGCGTCAGACATTGACCAGTTGTTGCTGCGTCATGCCGCTCTGTCCAAACGTCTGCAACGTTTGCTGGATCAACTCAAACCCCAAGGCCGCACCCGCGAGCGGCATTTGGAAAATGGCAGTGAGCTGGACTTGGATGTGGCCTTGGCCGCGCACATCGACCTGAAAACGGGCCACACACCCAGTCACCGCGTGGAGCAACATATCAAACCTGTTGAGCGTGATGTGAGTGTGCAACTGGTGATGGATTTGTCGGCGTCGCTGAATGAAAAAGCGCCGGGCTCGGACCAAACCGTTTTGCAAATTAGCCAAGAGTCGGTGGCTTTGCTGGCGTGGGCTTTGCACCAGTTGGGCGACGCTTTGGCCATTGGTGGTTTTCATTCCAACACTCGACACGATGTGCGCTACATGCACATCAAAGGTTTTGAAGAGCCGTGGGCAGACCCTGTCAAGGCCAGATTGGCTGCGCTGGAGCCCGCTTACTCCACTCGCATGGGCGTGGCCATTCGCCATGCCGCGCGGACCTTGATCAAGCGCAAAAGCACCAAGAAAATTTTGTTGGTACTCACCGATGGCGAACCCTCTGACGTCGACGTGACGGATCCGAACTACTTGATGCACGATGCTCGCCAAGTGGTACACAGCTTGCAATCCCAAGGCGTCTTTGTATGGTGCATCCAGTTGCATCCAGCGCACGAAGCGAGTGTGCGCCATGTGTTTGGTGACCACTGCACCTTGGTCGACCGCATGGCCCAACTGCCAGAAACTTTGGCCAGTTTGTTCTTCAAGCTGACCCGTTGATTCATGGTTTCAAGGCCCGTGGGCAGGGCCTGGTCGCGCTTGCGATGGATCAAGCCTGATGCCTTGCGGTGAGTAGAAAATGAGTCATTGCAAATCTAGATTGACCTTTGTATGCACATCGAATACTTTTTTGATCCAGCCACTTTCACCTTCAGCCACATCGTGTGGGACAGCGAAACTCATCAGTGCGCGTTGATCGACAGCGTGTTGGATTACGACCCTAAATCGGGTCGCACCCAAACTACCAGTGCTGATGCACTGATTGCGCGCGTGCGTGAACTCGGTCTGACGGTTCAATGGTTGCTAGAAACCCATGTACATGCAGATCACTTGTCGGCTGCACCTTATCTGCAAAAGCAACTGGGTGGGCAGCTGGCCATTGGCTCACACATCACCACGGTGCAAAACGTGTTTGGCAAATTGTTCAACGCAGGCAGTGAGTTTGCGCGAGATGGCAGCCAGTTCGACCGCTTGCTCAACGATGGCGACAGCCTCCATGTGGGGAATTTGCAATTGCAAGCCATGCACACGCCAGGGCACACCCCCGCATGCATGACGTATGTGGTGCGTGACACGCGTGTGCAGCCCGCCCGTCAAGTTGCTTTTGTGGGTGACACCTTGTTCATGCCTGATTACGGCACAGCGCGTTGCGACTTTCCTGGCGGCAGCGCACGCATCTTGTATGAGTCCATCGCCAAGGTGCTGAGCCTGAGTGACGACACGGTGCTTTACATGTGCCACGACTATCCGCCCAATGGACGTGAACCTACTTGTGTCACCACGGTGGCTGAGCAAAAACGAGCCAATATTCATGTGCATGCGGGTGTGACGCAAGAAGAGTTCGTGACCATGCGTGAAACACGCGACGCCACCTTGTCCATGCCTGTGCTCATCTTGCCCTCGGTGCAGGTGAACATGCGTGCGGGACAAATGCCGCCCGCCGAAGACAACGGCATGACGTATCTGAAAATTCCAGTGAACGCGATATGAGATTTTTGGGGGTGCAGCCTGAGCGCTGGTTTCCCATCCTGAGCTGGTCGCGCCACTACCGGAGCGAGCACTTGGCTGCTGACGGTTTGGCCGCTGCCATCGTCACCTTGATGCTGATCCCGCAAAGCTTGGCCTATGCTTTGTTGGCCGGTGTGCCACCCCAAGCGGGGCTCTATGCCAGTATGGCCCCGCTGGTGTTGTATGCCTTGATGGGCAGCAGCAACACTCTCGCGGTGGGGCCTGCCGCCGTGACCTCATTGATGACAGCCGCTGCCATCGGTGCAGTGGCTACACAAGGCAGCGCTTCTTATGCGCAAGCGGCGGTGTGGCTGGCTTTGCTCAGCGGAGTCTTCATGCTGCTGATGGGGGCTGTTCGTTTGGGTTTTGTCGCTAACTTTCTAAGCCATCCTGTCATTTCTGGTTTTGTGTCTGCCTCGGGTTTGCTGATTGCCGCCAGCCAACTCAAACATGTGTTGGGTGTGCCCTTGCGCGGTAGTACGTTGTGGGAGATCACGTTAGAACTGCCTCAGCATTTGGGTCATGTGCATGCGCCCACGCTCATGATGGGCCTGGGCATGTTGGTGTTTTTGTTGTGGGCGCGTCGCCGAGTCAAGCCCATGTTGCAGCACTTTGGGTTGTCGGCACGTGCGGCCGACATGGCCGCCAAGTCGGCGCCTGTGCTCGCGCTGGTGCTGAGCATGGCTTTGAGTTGGGTTTTTGACTTGGCCGCGCAAGGCATGAAAGTGGTGGGGCATGTGCCTTCGGGCTTGCCTTTAGTCGCGTGGCCGAGTTGGGATGCCAGCAGCAGTGCCATGGTGCGCGATTTATGGTTGCCCGCTGTGTTGATTTCTTTGGTGGGTTTTGTTGAGTCTGTTTCGGTGGGGCAATCCTTGGCCGCGCGCCGGCGTGAGCGCATTGACCCCGATGCTGAGCTACGTGCTTTGGGCTTGAGCAACTTGGGTGCTGGTTTGACGGGCGGTTTTCCTGTCACGGGGGGATTTTCACGTTCGGTGGTGAATTTTGATGCCGGCGCACGCACGCCCGCTGCAGGCATCTTGACTGCGGTTGGCTTGGCCTTGGCCGCGTTGTATTTGACGCCTGCGCTCTACCACTTGCCACAAGCCACCTTGGCCGCCACCATCATGGTGGCCGTGTTGACTTTGGTTGATTTCTCTGCCTTCGCACGGACGTGGAATTACGCCCGTGCTGATTTCGCAGCCTTGACCCTGACCTTTGTATTGACCTTGGCCATGGGTGTTGAAGTTGGGTTGCCCGCCGGCGTGCTGTTATCGCTGTTAACTTTGCTCTATCGCACCAGTCGACCCCATATTGCAACAGTGGGGCAAGTGCCTGGCACTGAGCACTATCGCAATGTGCAGCGCCACGCTGTACAAACTCACCCGCAACTGCTGGGGGTGCGAGTGGACGAAAGCCTCTACTTTGCTAACACCCGCGTGCTAGAGGATTACATCGCTACCCAAGTTGCAGCCCATCCAAGCGTGCGTCATGTGATCTTGCAGTGCACTGCTGTGAACGATATTGATGCCAGCGCCCTCGAGAGTTTGGAGTCTATCCATGCGCGCCTGGCTGCATCGGGGGTGCAGTTGCATCTGTCAGAGGTCAAGGGACCGGTGATGGATCGACTCAATCGCAGTCAACTACTGCAGCATTTAAGCGGGCAGGTGTTTTTAAGTCATCACCAAGCTGTGACATTTCTGAGCAGAGTTTGACCGCCACCAGAGGGTGTGCGAGCCTTTTATTTCATAGTTAAGCAATTAATGAACTAAGGCCTAAAGAACATTTAATTTACCTTATCGTATTAATTTTTTAAAGTCGGGTCACAGAAAACAAAAGTGGAGACTCCGACATGCTCAAAGCCCTGATATTCGACGTGGATGGCACGCTAGCCGATACCGAAATGGCCCATTTGGCAGCGTTTAACCACGCGTTTGCCGAGTTTGGACTGGATTGGCGCTGGGACGTACCGCTCTACACCCGCTTGCTGGGCATTTCCGGCGGTAAAGAGCGCATCAAGGCCTACTGGCAAACCGAGTTGGGCGGTGTCAAAGATATCAGCGGCGCGGGCATGCAAGAAACCATTGACCGTTTGCACGACATTAAAACAGCGGCTTACGAGCAAGCGGTGCAAGATGGAGCGGTAAAGATGCGCCCCGGCGTGTTGGCTTTGCTGTCGCAAGCCAGTGCTTCAGGTTTGCAATTGGCGATTGCTACAACTACATCGCCTGTGAATATCAGCGCCTTGCTGCGCAAAGCTATTGGCCCAGATTGGCAGCAGTACTTTTTGGTCATTGAAGACGCATCCACTGCGCCGCGTAAAAAACCAGACCCCATGGTCTATAGCCAAACTCTGTCGCGCTTGGGCTTTGCGGCACAGACCTGCATGGCGTTTGAAGATTCTGAAAATGGTTTGCGTGCCGCCTTGGCAACGGGCTTGCCTACCGTGATCACCCCGAACGACTTTACCGCCACCCACGATTTCACCGGTGCCTTGCGCATTCTGCCCAACCTAGAAGGCGTGGGCGTTGCGCAACTGCATGAATGGCACACCACTTCCCTGAAAGCTGCAGCATGAGCACCGTCCGCATTGCCCCTTCAATTTTGTCAGCCGACTTTGCCCGTTTGGGTGAAGAAGTTCGCGCTATCGAGGCCGCAGGTGCCGACTGGGTTCACTTCGATGTAATGGACAACCACTACGTGCCCAACCTCACCATTGGTCCCTTGGTATGCGAAGCCATTCGTCCGCATGTGCAAATTCCGATTGATGTGCATTTGATGGTCGAGCCTGTAGATGCCTTGGTGCCTTTGTTTGCCAAGGCTGGCGCCAACATCATCACCTTTCACCCCGAAGCCAGTCGTCATGTTGACCGCACTTTGCAAATGATCCGTGACCACGGTTGTAAAGCAGGCTTGGTGTTTAACCCCGCAACTCCCTTGGAGTGGATGGACCATGTGATGGATCGTCTCGACGTGGTGCTGCTCATGAGCGTCAACCCTGGCTTTGGAGGCCAACAGTTCATCCCATCCACGCTGCCGAAATTGCAAGCCGCACGTCAACGCATCAACACCCATG
>CAIODK010000291.1 GCA_903856995.1 uncultured Burkholderiales bacterium | reverse complement strand
GGCTGTCGCACGAGAAACTGATCGCCTTCATTTGCCGCAACTACGAATCGGACAAACAAGGTAATTGGTTTTTCCAAAACGGACCACAGCGCGTGTACGTGGAATTAGAGGCCACCCCCTGGGTCTGGCGATTACAACCTGACGGCCGCATCCAATCACACACAGGCAACGAAGCACGAATGCAGCGCTGCATCGTGGATGAACATGGGCGCCTTTACCTCGACACAGAACAGGGGTTTGGCTTGGTCCATACCCAAGACGTCCTACAAGCTGCCGACCTGATTGAGGCGGGCTTGTGGGTGCCGCAAGAGGCCATCACCCGAGAATTGCCGGAGCGCTTTGGCTACATCAGAAGCCCACAAAAGGCGCAGATTGGAAATCAAGAATAAAAAAACCGGCTAACAGCCGGTTTTTTGATGGCGCGTGAGTCGCTTATTTCGCTTCAGGCTTCTTAGGTTCTGTGAACTTAGCGCCAGCTGCGTTGGCCATGTAGACCACACCACGAGCAATTTCGAAATCTTCAAAATCGCCGCCGCTTTGTGGGCCCATGGCGCCTTTGCCTTTGAGGGCTGAAGTCAACAAGGCATCAAAACCTTTGCCGATGCGAGGACCCCAAGCGCCAGCATCGCCAAACTTTGGTGAACCAGCAACGCCAGTGGCGTGACAAGCGGAACATTGTGCTTTGAACACTTCTTCGCCGTTGCGTGCTGCGCGGTTGGCATCTTTGATTTCAACAGCACCCACTTTTTGGATACGCGCAGCAATCGCTTCAGGTTCGTTAGAAGAGCCAGCCTGTGGCTTGTTGGCGGAAGTTACATAAGCAACCAAACCAATAATGATGAACACAGGCAGCACAAACGAGTACAGAACAGCCAACAAAAGCTGCTTGGGGGTCTTGATAGGACCTGTGTGATCTTCTTCGTGGTGCTGGTTGCTCATACTTAAATCCTGTGCGGTGGCTTTAAAACAGCGTTAATTATAACGGGGCGCCTACAATGCAAAACGAGAAAAGTGCGGCTGTAGCTCAGTGGATAGAGTATTGGCCTCCGAAGCCAAGGGTCGTGGGTTCGATCCCCGCCAGCCGCACCATCTTTTCAGCCGTTGGTGGCCTGTTTCAACACCAAGGCTCGGTCATACAAAGCGTTCTTTGCTTCGCCACTCAGTTCTGCTGCCACTTTGACTGCCGTTTTGAGCGGCAGCTCTTGCATCAAGATGGTCAGCAATCGATCGTTGTCTGCCCCTTCGACGCGCTCTTGTGCTTGGGCATGCAGTACCAAAGCAAATTCTCCCCGTGTGCGTTGTGGGCTGGCAGAAATCCAGCCCGCCAAGTCTTCTGCGGCAACGGTGGCGATCTCTTCAAACTGTTTGGTCAGCTCTCGGCCCACCGTCACAGGGCGTGAGCCCAAGGCTCCCAGCGCCGCTGCCAGCGCCTCAATGCGGTGAGGCGCTTCCAGTAGCACTTGCGTGCGGGGCTCTTGTCCCAATACGTCAACTGCATGGGCTCGCTCGGTGGCTTTTGAAGGTAAAAATCCGACGAACACAAAGCCGGATGAGTCATGTGCAGGCGTGCCGCAGGCGCTCAAGAGCGCGGTCACACTGCTCGCGCCTGGCATGGGCACGACGCGCAGACCCGCGCGCTGCACTTGCCACACCAAACGTGCACCAGGGTCGCTCACCGCAGGCGTGCCGGCATCGCTGACGTATGCGACGCGTTGGCCGGCTTGTAGGCGGCGAATCACCTCTTCAGCGGCTTCGGCTTCGTTGTGCTGGTGAACCGCTAACCATTGGGAGGAGGACTTGTCGATGCCATACGCTCGCAGCAGGGTTTGGCTATGGCGTGTGTCCTCGCAGGCCAAGGTGTCGCAAAGGCCAAGTACGTGGAGCGCACGTAGGGAGATATCAGCTAAATTGCCAATTGGAGTTGCAACCACGTACAACGACCCGATCGGATAATGTTGCACGGCGGCCGCCGCGTTGGCGGCTGTTAAGGCGGAATCGTAGTTGGCACTCATGACGGAGGGGCTATGCAAAAGCTCAAGATCGAAGCATCAAGCTCAACCACCAAGCAAAAAGGGGATGCGGCTGAAGACCGCGCGTTACAGCATTTGCAAGCCCAAGGCCTGCAGCTGGTGCAACGCAATTATCGGACGCCCGGGCGGGGGGGCGGGGAAATAGATTTAATCCTGCGCGATGCCGATGGCACCTTGGTGTTTGTGGAGGTGCGCCAGCGGAGCGCACGCGATTACGGGGGCGCGTTAAGCAGCATCACCCCCGTCAAACAACGGCGCATTGTGTTTACAGCAAGGCATTTTTTGTTGAAGCTGCGCCAAGAGCCCCCCTGTCGATTTGATGTGGTGGCCCTAGAAGGCGAAAAATTAGAGTGGTACCCCGCTGCTTTTGACGCGCAATGAGCGACAACAAAACGACAGACACAAAAGGTATCATTACCTCATGCTAGAGCAACGAATCGAACAACACTTCATCGACTCCGCCGACCTCAAATATCAGGCCGCGCAAGTCTTGTCTAAACCCATTGCCGCAGCTGTGTCAGCCATGCTGGCCAGCGTCACCAGCGGTGGCAAAGTACTGGCGTGCGGCAACGGCGGTTCCGCCGCAGACGCGCAACACTTTGCGGCCGAGTTTGTAGGCCGCTTTGAACGCGAGCGTCCAGAGTTGGGCGCATTTGCACTCACCACCGATAGCTCCATCATCACGGCGATTGCCAATGATTACAGCTACGACCAAATCTTCTCTAAACAAGTGCGCGCCCTAGGTCAATCCGGCGACGTGCTCTTGGCGATCACGACCAGTGGCAGCTCCCCCAACGTGTTGGCTGCGATTGAAGCGGCCCACGAGCGTGACATGACCGTGGTGGCCCTCACCGGCAAAGGCGGCGGCAAGATGAACCAAGTGCTACGTGAAACGGACGTGCACATCTGTGTGCCACATGACCGCACAGCGCGAATTCAAGAAGTGCATTTGCTCGTCATCCATTGCATCTGCGATGGCGTTGATACACAACTGCTAGGTGACCAAGAAGGTAAAGAATGAAACTGCTGAACAAATCCACCGCATCTTTGTTGTCCACCCTGGTCATGTGTTTGGGGCTAGCCTCATGCGCAGCGCCTTTGCTGTTTGGTGGCGTGATTGGTGGCGCAATGGTGGCCAGCGATCGCCGCACCACAGGTATTCAAGTCGAAGACGAGAGCATTGAGCAGCGAAGCGCGAGCGCTATTCGTGAAAACTTTGGCAACAAAGAGCACGTCAACTTCACCAGTTACAACCGTCAAGTGTTGATCACGGGCGAGGTGTCCAATGACGCCGTTCGCTCGCAGATCGAAACATTGATTGGCCGCGTGCAAAACGTGCGCGCCGTGGTGAACGAGTTGGCGATTGGCTCAGCGTCCAGTTTTGGCGATCGTTCAAGTGACGTGTTGTTGGTGGCCAAGGTCAAAGCCGCCATGGTGGACAGCGAAGATGTGTTTGCCAACGTCTTCAAAGTGGTGGGCGAGCGCGGCACGATTTACCTCATGGGCCGCGTGACACAACGTGAAGCCAAGCGCGCCACCGACGTGGTGCGTGGTGTGAGTGGCGTGAAGCGCGTGGTGCGTGTGTTTGAGTACATCACCGAAGAGGAGTTGAACTCTATGCAACCCAAGCGTTCGGATGACGCCTCGCGCTCAGGCGGCAAGTCAAATGTGCCGCTCAATACGCCGCAACAACCGGTGGCCACGCCGATCAAATAAATCACGGCAAGCCAAACCAAAAATCCCTGCAAGTTTCAGTTGCAGGGATTTTTTTTGGGTGCCTGATGTTCAGCGCAAACGCTTGATCAAGCT
This sequence comes from uncultured Burkholderiales bacterium, assembly GCA_903856995.1. Lineage (GTDB taxonomy): Bacteria > Pseudomonadota > Gammaproteobacteria > Burkholderiales > Burkholderiaceae_C > Limnohabitans. The sequence continues at coordinate 4,594 of CAIODK010000291.1, read as the reverse complement.
AGACGTATCCCAGCGATTGCCGCCCATCTTTTGGACGTCGCCGTAGAACTGATCCACCATCTGCGTGACGGGCAAAACCGCGCCGTTGCGTTTGGCTTCGTCAAACACGAGGCCCAAATCTTTTCGCATCCAATCCACCGCAAAACCAAAGTCAAACTTGTCCGCCACCATGGTTTTGCCGCGGTTGTCGAGCTGCCAGCTCTGCGCTGCGCCTTTACCGATCACGTCAAGGACGAGGTTCATATCAAGGCCGGCTTTGCCGCCAAAGGCAATCGCTTCGCTCAGGCCCTGCACCATGCCAGCGATACAGATTTGATTCACCATCTTGGTCAGCTGGCCCGCGCCAGGCTCGCCCATCAAGGTGAAGGCACGAGAGAAAGCCATGGCCACCGGTTTGACTCGTTCGAACACAGGGGCGTCGCCCCCGCACATCACGGTCAGAAGGCCATTTTGAGCGCCACCTTGCCCCCCCGATACGGGTGCGTCGATGAAGTGGATGCCCAGGTTCTTGGCCGCGGTGTAAATCTCACGGGCCACGTCTGCCGACGCGGTGGTGTGGTCAACCAACACCGTGCCCGGCTCCATGCCTGCCAAAACACCGTCTGCGCCATACACCACGGAGCGTAAATCTTCGTCGTTGCCAACGCAGCAAAACACAATGCTTGCGCCTTTGGCTGCTTCGCGAGGCGTGGGGGCACTCTTGGGGGCCAAGCTGTGGCCAAACTCTTTCACCCAAGCTTCAGATTTGGCGGGTGAGCGGTTGTAGACGGTCACGGCATGGCCTGCGGTGGCCAAGTGGCCCGCCATGGGGTAGCCCATCACGCCCATGCCGATGAAGGCAACGTGGGCAGGGGCTGTGGGTTCGTAGGGCTTGGTGTTGATGCTGGACATGGGGTGTTTCAGTGGGAGGGTTGTTTGCGCTGAATCATAGGGGCTCGGATATGACCCTTGTGTCACTCAGGCAACCACCCGACCGCTATCGCGTGCGGCTTGGAGCGCTTGCGCCATCGTCTGCATGCCGTGGGCCGCGCCGGTTTGCAGCGCACTCTGAATTTGTGCGGTTTTACCTTCACGGATCAGGTGGCGAATGGCGGGCGTGGCCACCAATGTCTCAAACACTGCCATGCGGCCGTCGCCAGAAGGTGTCGGGCGAAGCATTTGCGACACCACACCGATCAGGGCATCGCTGAGCTGGGTGCGTACCAAGGCCTTCTCGTGCGCATCGAACACATCGACGATGCGATCCACTGTGGCAGCCGCGCTCCGTGTGTGCAAACTGGCCAGCACCAAGTGGCCAGTCTCGGCGGCGGTTAGCGCAAGACGGATGGTCTCTAGGTCGCGCAGCTCGCCCACCAAAATCACATCGGGGTCTTCACGCAAGGCGGCGCGCAGCGCGTTGGCAAAGCTGTGGCTGTGCGCCCCTATTTCGCGCTGGGTAATCAGGCATCGGTCGCTGGCGTGCACAAACTCGATCGGGTCTTCCAGGGTCACGATGTGTTGCTGGGTGTGTGTGTTCAGGTACTGCACCAACGCAGCCAAGGTGGTGGATTTGCCTGAGCCGGTGGGCCCCGTCACCAGCAACAAGCCCACCTGCTGAAGCAGCACGGTCAGCACCTGCGGCGCGTGCAATACGTCTAACGCAGGCGTGGTGCAGGGGATGTGACGCATCACGATGCCGCAGCCCTGTTGGTGCATGAAGGCGTTGGCACGGAAACGCCCGAGCTCAGGCACGGCGAACGCAAAGTCCACCTCTTGGCCTTGCATGAATTGCGTGTGTTGGGCTTCGTCCATGAGCTTGACCAACATCCCGCGCAGCGTGTCATGGTCCAGCACGGGGTGGGGCGCTGCGTCTGAGTGCAGCGCCACCATCACACCCTGGATGCGCGCCATCGGCACCCGTCCCGCTGACAGGTGCAGGTCAGAGGCCTGCTGCGCCAACGCGAGCGAGAGAAGTTCATTCAAAGTTAGCGCCGTGGTGGGCATGCGGTCTCCTTGTTAAAGTCACACCCAAGATGAACACCTCAGACCATGTCTTAAGCGACAAACTCCAGGCCGTGCAAGCGCGCATTGCTGCAGCCTGCGCGGCCAGTGGCCGCCCTAGCGACAGCGTGCGGTTGCTGGCCGTCTCCAAAACGTTCAGCGCCGACGATGTGCGTCAAGTGGCCGCGTCTGGTCAATACGATTTTGGAGAGAACTACATCCAAGAAGGGGTAGACAAAATCACCGCTTTGCAAGGCAACGCTCACGCGCTGGTGTGGCACTGCATCGGTCCCATTCAGAGCAATAAAACCAAGCTTGTCGCCGAGCACTTCGATTGGGCGCACACCGTAGACCGCCTCAAAATCGCCCAGCGCTTAAGCGATCAACGCCCCGCCCATTTGCCCCCGCTCAACGTGTGTTTGCAAGTCAACATCGATGGGGGTGATACCAAATCAGGCGTCGCACCGGCCGACGTGCTGGCGCTGGCGCAAGCGGTGGCAAGCCTGCCCCGCTTGGCCTTGCGCGGCCTGATGACCATCCCCGACCCCGTCGATGGTTTTGACGCGCAAGTGGCCGTTCACGCCAAAGCGCGCGCCTTGTTTGATGAGGTGAAAGCCGCCTTGAACCTGCCCCAGTTCGACACCCTGTCGATGGGCATGACCGGTGACCTAGAAGCCGCTGTCAGCGCGGGTAGCACGATGGTGCGGGTGGGGACGGCGATATTTGGTGGACGGACTTACGCTGCGTGATTAGCTATTTGAAATTAATCATGCGAGGCGTTACTATTTGCGTGCGCCGCCTGGAGACAGACTTGAGGCGCATTAGATGTGGAAATCGTGGACTACCACTGAGGTGAAATGACATGAGAAAAGTTGCACCCGTCACCCCCGGCGAAATGCTGGAAAAAGAATTTCTCAAGCCTTTGGGCTTGAGCAAATATCGACTGGCCAAAGAAATTGGCGTACCCGCCCAGCGCATTGGTGAAATCGTTGCGGGCAAACGTGCCATTACCGCTGACACAGACTTGCGCCTGTGTCGTTACTTTGGCTTGAGCGATGGTTGGTGGTTGCGTGGGCAAACCAACTACGACATGGCGATTGCGCGTGAATCAATGGGCGAGGCGCTGGCAAAGATTCAACGCTGCACCTTATTGGCGGCTTGATGACTATTTTCAAAAAATGCAAATGGCAGTGAACAATGGCGTGTCTTTGAGGGGCAGTTTTGTCGTACTCGAACCTCTGGTCAACTCGCATATAAATGCACTGAAAGAAGCCGTGACTGATGGTGAACTTTGGCAGCTTTGGTATGCCAGCGTACCTTCACCCGATGAGATGGCGCACTATGTCGATACGGCGATCAAGGCATCTGCCGGAGGCAATTTGGTGTTTGCGGTGAGAGACCTAAAGACACAAAATATCGTTGGTACAACCCGCTTCTACAACGTAGAACCAGCGCACAAGCGCGGGTTGATTGGCTATACCTGGTACGCCCAATCGGCACAGGGCACAGCGATCAACACAGAAGCCAAATACCTGCTGATGCAATATTGGTTTGAGGCGCAACAGGCGAATGCGGTGGAGTTCCGCACGCACTTTTACAACGAGGCATCACGACGAGCGATTGAACGCCTTGGCGCAAAACAAGACGGCATCTTGCGAAGCCATCAAATTTTGAAGGACGGCTCGATTCGGGATACGGTGGTTTATTCCATCATTGCGAGTGAATGGCCTGCCGTGAAAAACAATTTGCAGGCTAAGTTAGCTAAGTTTAGAACCGCGGCAAATCCGGGTGCTTGATCTGCCCCGCACGCACCAGCATCTTGCCGTATTCGGCGCAGCGGTGCAGGGTGGGGATGACCTTGCCGGGGTTCAGTAAACCCTTGCTGTCAAAGGCGCGCTTGACGCCAAACATTTGCTCGTTTTCATCGGCGCTGAACTGAACACACATGCTGTTCACCTTCTCGATGCCTACGCCGTGTTCGCCCGTGATCGTGCCGCCCATGGCGACGCTGGTTTCCAAAATCTCAGCGCCAAACAGTTCGCAGCGGTGCATTTGGTCGGGGTCGTTGGCATCAAACAGGATAAGCGGGTGCAAGTTGCCATCGCCCGCATGGAACACATTGAGGCAGCGCAGCTGGTACTTTTTTTCCATCTCCGCAATGGCGAGCAGGATGTCTGCCAAGCGCTTGCGCGGGATGGTTCCGTCCAAGCACATGTAGTCGGGGCTGATGCGACCCGAGGCAGGGAAGGCGTTTTTGCGGCCACTCCAAAACTTCATGCGTTGCGCCTCGTCTCGGCTGACGGTGATGGCCGTTGCACCGCAGCGGCGCAGCACGTCGCTCATGCGGCCTATTTCTTCTTCCACTTCTTCGGGCGTGCCGTCGCTCTCGCACAGCAGGATGGCGGCGGCGCTCAGGTCGTAGTCGGCGTGGACAAAGTCTTCCACGGCGGCGGTCATGGGGCCGTCCATCATCTCTAGGCCGGCGGGGATGATGCCTGCGGCAATCACGGCAGCCACGGCGTCACCTGCTTTGCGAATGTCGTCAAAGCTGGCCATGATGCAGCGAGCCAGTTGAGGCTTGGGCACGAGTTTCACGGTCACCTCGGTGGTGATG
>CAIODK010000290.1 GCA_903856995.1 uncultured Burkholderiales bacterium | reverse complement strand
GTCATGTGGATCAACATGGAATACCCTAATATCCAGATGACGGTCTATCCCCAGCCCACACGGGACTTGGAATGGCACTTCATCAGCGTGCAAGAGTTGGATCAGCCCGCCACCTTGGTGACTGATATTCTGTTCCCACCTGGCTATTTGCGTGCGTTCACGTACAACTTGGCGATGGAAATCGCGCCTGAATTTGGCGTGGAGCCCAGTCCTCAAGTGCAGCGCATTGCAATGACTTCCAAGCGCAACTTGAAACGCATCAACAACCCTGACGATGTAATGTCGATGCCTTACGCCATCGTGGCTTCGCGTCAACGTTTCAACATCTACGCTGGCAATTACTGATGAAAAGTCCGATTCTTGGAGCCAGCTACGTTGCCCGCAGCGTCAACGCTGCCGACAATCGCATGGTCAATCTGTACCCAGAAGCCACGCCAGACGGTGGTAAAGAGGCGGCTTTCTTGAACCGGTGCCCAGGGCTTGAATTTTTGCAAACGGTTGGTACTGGCCCGATCCGTGCCCTTTGGGCACACCAGACCAACGGCTCTGACTTCTATGTAGTGTCGGGCTTGGAAGTCTATAAGCTCAACAGCATGACCGGCACGCCAACATTGTTAGGCACCGTGACCGGCACCGGCCCCGTATCAATCGCTGACAACGGCACGCAAATTTTCTTTGCTTGCAATCCTGACAGCTATATTTACAACGAAGTCACCGACGTGTTCGCCCAAATCACCGATCCAGATTTTCCTGGCGCAGTGACCGTGGGTTACTTGGACGGCTATTTTGTGTTCAATGAGCCAGACAGTCAAAAAGTGTGGGTGACCTCGCTGCTGGACGGTTTGTCGGTTGACCCGCTGGATTTTGCTAGTTCTGAAGGCTCGCCCGATGGTTTGGTGGCCATCATCGTAGACCACCGCGAAGCGTGGCTATTCGGCACCGATTCAATTGAAGTCTGGTACGACGCTGGCTTGGCCGACTTCCCCCTGACACGCATTCAAGGCGCATTCAACGAGATCGGTTGCGTGGCGGCGTTTTCAGTGGCCAAGCTGGACAATGGTTTATTTTGGCTGGGCACTGATGCCCGTGGCCAAGGCATCGTCTACCGTGCCAACGGCTACACCGGCCAGCGCGTGTCCACCCATGCCATTGAGTACGCAATTGCTCAATACGGCGACATTTCAGACGCGGTGGCCTACACTTACCAGCAAGAGGGCCATGCCTTTTATGTGCTGACGTTCCCCACCGGCAACGCCACATGGGTGTTTGATGTAGCCACTCAAGCATGGCATGAACGTGCTGGCTGGGACAACGGAGAATTTACCCGTCACCGATCCAATTGTCAGTGCAACTTTGGTGGCAACACCATCGTGGGCGACTTTGAAAATGGCAACATCTACCAGATGACGTTGGATGTCTACGATGACTATGACGAGCCTCAAAAATGGCTGCGATCATGGCGGGCGCTACCTAGCGGCCAGAACAACCTCAAGCGCACCGCCCACCACAGCCTGCAGCTAGATTGCGAGTCAGGTACTGGGTTGGCTACTGGCCAAGGCGACGATCCCCAAGTCATGTTGCGCTGGTCTGATGATGGCGGCCATACATGGAGCAATGAGCATTGGTCACCGATGGGCAAGATTGGGGCGTACTATCAGCGCGTCTTCTGGCGTCGGCTTGGCATGACGCTCAAGCTACGGGACAGGGTTTATGAAGTGTCTGGCACCGATCCTGTAAAGGTCGCCATTATGGGCGCTGAATTGATTCTGAGCCCGACCAATGCCTGAACAACTCAATATAACGAACCTACCTTCGTCGCGGGTCGAGTTTATCGACCCTCGCACGGGATTGATGTCGCGTGAGTGGTATCGGTTTTTCTTAAACCTGTTCAATTTGACCGGCGGGGGCAACAACCAGACATCTTTGGACGATCTGCAACTTGCGCCGCCTTTTGTTCCATCTACTGGTGGTACAGGTACGGTCACTTCGGTTGATGTGTCTGGCGGCACCACAGGTTTGACCACTTCTGGTGGCCCAATTACCACCAGCGGCACGATTACTTTTGCTGGTACATTAAATATCGCCAACGGCGGCACGGGTGCCACAACAGCCGCAGGCGCTCCATTTGCGCTCAAAGGTGCCAACGCCGACATCACCAGTTTGTCGGGGCTTACTGGCGCTATCAGCAGCCCAACCTATGTGCAATTTGGCAGTGGGTCAGGCACTACATTAACCGCTGGCCGCATGTGGTACGACAACTCCACAGGGTCGCTTAACTTTGGCATGGGTGGCGGCAACATCACCCAACAAGTTGGTGAAGAATTATT
>CAIODK010000289.1 GCA_903856995.1 uncultured Burkholderiales bacterium | reverse complement strand
GACAACCGTTTGCGCGCCATGGCGATCGGCATTCCTGTTACTGCACGTTTGGCGGTGGTCTACACCGTGGCGGCTGGCGTTGCCGGTGCGGCGGGTGCATTGATGGCGCAGACCACGGGCTTTGCATCGCTTGATGTGTTTTCGGTCGACCGCTCTGCCGACGTCATGCTGATGCTCGCCATTGGTGGCGTGGGTTGGTTGTATGGCGGCATCGCAGGCGCAGTGGCGTTCAAGTTGATGTACGACGTGATTGCCAACATCACCCCGCAATACTGGACGTTTTGGATGGGCCTGTTTTTGGTGGTGCTGGTGTTGGTTGGCCGTGAACGCTTGATTCGTCCATGGACTTGGTTTTCTGCGGCACGCAAAGAGGGGCAGTCATGAGCGCGGTGTCTTCTAACCACAGCGGGTACGCCTTGCAAACGCAAGGGCTGGTCAAACGTTTCGGCGGCATCACCGCCACCGACCATGTCAACCTCAATATCGCGCATGGTGCGCGTCATGCACTGATCGGCCCTAATGGCGCAGGTAAAACCACGCTCATCAACTTGATGACTGGCGTGTTGCCAGCGACCGAAGGTTGCATTGTGTTGCAGGGTGAAGATATTTCTAGCCTAGCCCCGCATCAGCGTGTGGCACGCGGCATGGTGCGTACGTTTCAAATCAACCAGCTGTTCAACTCGCTCACGCCTTTAGAAACGCTGGCCATGGTGGTCACTCAGAACCGTGGCGAGGGTGCCCGTTGGTGGCAACCGCTGGGGCGCAGCGCGGCCATCACCGAGCGGGCCGAACAATTGCTGGAACAGTTTCACCTCACCGATGTGATGCAGCAGCGCACCGAGCATTTGGCTTACGGCAAACGCCGCTTGCTAGAGATGGCGATTGCCTTGGCTTGCGAGCCCCGCGTGTTGTTGCTCGACGAGCCTGTGGCCGGCGTGCCTGCTGGTGAGCGCGATGAGTTGTTGCAAACCGTGGCTGCCTTGCCCAGCGATGTGTCCGTCGTCCTGATTGAGCACGACATGGATTTGGTGTTTAACTTTGCCGACCGCATCACCGTGTTAGTCAACGGCGCGGTGTTGACCGAGGGCACGCCGCAAGAAATTGCGCATGACCCGCAAGTCAAAGCCGTGTATTTGGGGGGCAGCCATGACTAAAGCCAACGAACTATTACGCATCGACGGTTTGAGCGCAGGCTATGGCGAAGCCGTGGTGTTGCATGACATTTCACTCAGCGTGAACGAGGGTGAAACCTTGGCCTTGTTGGGCCGCAACGGCACAGGTAAAACCACGTTGATGGACACCTTGGTGGGCGTGACCACGCAGCATGGCGGCAGCATCTATTTAGGTGGTGTGCCGTTACACCGCATGGCCCCGCACGACCGTGCAGCAGCGGGCATTGGCTGGGTGCCGCAAGAGCGCAATATTTTCAAATCGCTCACCGTGCATGAAAACCTTACGGCTGTTGCGCGCGAGGGTCGATACAGCCAGCACCGCGCTTGGACACCCGAGCGCGTGTATGAGTTGTTCCCCCGCTTGGCCGAGCGCCAAGACAACTTGGGCACGCAGCTTTCGGGCGGTGAGCAACAAATGTTGGCGGTTGGCCGCGCCTTGGTGTTGAACCCGCGTTTACTGTTGCTGGATGAGCCGCTAGAAGGCTTGGCCCCCATCATTGTGGAAGAGCTGTTGCGCGCCATCGCGCGCATCACACGCGAAGAAGGTCTGAGCGCCATCATCGTCGAGCAGCATCCACAAGCCATTTTGAAAATCAGCCATCAAGCCGTGGTGCTCGACCACGGCACGGTGGTGCACAGCGGTAACGCCCAAGTGCTGTTGGACCAACGCGAACTGCTTGACCACCTCTTGGGCGTGGCCCGTGTCGATTGAATAGCGAGAAAGAAGCAACCTATGTTTTTGAAAAATACTTGGTATCTGGCCGCCACGTCGGCTGATGTGCAGGACAAGCCTTTGGGCCGCACCATCTGCGGCGAGTCCATGGTGTTCTACCGTGGCGATGGCGGCAAAGTGTCGGCATTGGAAGACTTTTGCCCGCACCGTGGTGCGCCTTTGTCTCTCGGCAAGGTGTGTAACGGTAAGTTGGTGTGTGGTTACCACGGCTTAGAAATGGGCTGTGATGGAAAAACGGTAGCCATGCCAGGCCAACGTGTGCGTGGCTTTCCAGCCATTCGCAGCTTTGCAGTGGTGGAGCGCTATGGCTTCATTTGGGTGTGGCCGGGTGATGTGGCGTTGGCCGACGAAGCTGCCATGCCTGTGTTTGAGTTTTTCGACAATCCCGCATGGGCGTATGGTGGAGGGCTGTATCACATCCAATGCAATTACCAGCTGATGATCGACAACCTTATGGACTTGACGCACGAAACCTATGTGCACTCGACCAGCATCGGGCAGAAGGAAATTGACGAAGTGCCGTGCACCACCAAGGTGGAGGGCGACCACGTCATCACCAGCCGCTTCATGGAAAACATCTCAGCTCCGCCATTTTGGCAAATGGCGCTGCGCAGTAACAACTTGGCCGACGATGTGCCAGTAGACCGCTGGCAGATTTGCCACTTCACGCCACCGAGCCACGTGATGATTGAAGTGGGCGTGGCCCATGCGGGCAAAGGTGGCTACGACGCGCCACAAGAATACAAAGCTTCGAGCGTGGTGGTGGACTTCATCACGCCCGAAACCGAAACCTCGATTCTTTATTTCTGGGGCATGGCCCGCCAGTTTCAGCCTGAGAACGCTGAATTGACCGCCATGATTCGCGAAGGCCAAGGCAAGATTTTTTCTGAAGATTTAGAGATGCTGGAGTCGCAGCAACGTAACTTGAACAAGTACCCTGAGCGCAACTTACTGATGCTCAACATTGATGCAGGCGGCGTGCAATCGCGCCGCGTGATTGATCGTCTCTTGACTCAAGAAAATACAGGAGCTGCAGTATGAGCAAGAACTTGAATGGCGGCATCGACACGCCCGTGGGCAGCGACGGGGTATTCACCCTCGAGCTCGTGAAGTCAGTCCAACGACTGCAAGTGGGCGCTGATCAAACTGCCTTGCAAGTGCTAGAAGTTGCAGGAATTGATGTGCCCATGTCGTGTGGTCAAGGCATTTGTGGCACTTGCCTGACCCGTGTTGTGGGCGGCGTGCCAGATCACCGCGACATGTATTTGAGCGGCGAAGAGCAAGACGCGAACGATCAGTTCACGCCTTGCTGTTCACGCAGCAAAACTGCGGTGTTGATGCTGGATCTTTGAGGCTTAGCGGCCGTAACCGCCGCCAAATCCACCGCCTGAGCGGCCGCCACCGCCGGAGCGATTGCCACCACCACCACCACCACCGCTTGGACGGCGACCGAAGCCACCGCCACCTCCACCGCGTTTGCGTTCGGTCATCAAATCGACGCTGGTGCGTGTTGGGTCAGGCTGGCGTTGAGCACCACCTTGGTTTTTGTGGCCAAAAGCGTTGACACCGCTTTGGGTGCCCAAGTGCGCGTTGGCACGGGGTTGGAACTCATCATCGTCGCGACGGGGTGCGCGCGGTGCATCAAAGTCACGTGGTGGGCGTGGTGCGTCATTGCGTGGGCCACGGTTGTCGAACTGACGTGGCGGGCGTGCGCCTTGGCCTTGTGGGCGATTGCCGCCTTCACGAGGAGGGCGGTCACCAAACTGGGCACGGTCACCATCGCGGGCAGGACGATCGCCATTGCGGTCACGACTCACATGGCCGCTTGGACGTGGTGCGCGGGCTTCTGCCCCCCCACCTTGGCCGCCACGACCGCCGCCGCCATTGCGACCGCCGCCAGCGGGTTTGGTGTCGCGAATGCGTTGCATCATTTCGCCGCGAGCCGCTTTGGCTGCCGCAGCCATCACGTCACGGCCTGGGGGCTTGCCGATACCGCCCCACAGGGTTTGACGACCCATGGCAATGGGCTCGGCCTTTTCGTCTGCATCGGGGCCGAAGCCTTCGACGACAACGACTGGCACTTGTTGTTTGGTGAAGATTTCGATGTCGCGCATGAAGCCTTGTTCATCCAAAGACACCAAGCTCACCGCCTCGCCGCTCGAACCCGCACGACCTGTACGGCCGATGCGGTGCACATAGTCTTCGCTGATGTTCGGGATTTCATAGTTCACCACGTGTGGCAACTCATCGATGTCGATACCACGTGCAGCAATGTCAGTGGCCACCAAGGCGCGAATATCGCCGCTCTTGAAGCCAGCCAAGGCTTGCGTGCGAGCAGTTTGACTCTTGTTGCCGTGCAGCGCCATGGCGCTGATGCCGTTTTTGGTCAAAAACTCAGCCACGTTGTTGGCGCCAAACTTGGTGCGTGTGAACACCAGAACTTGGCTCCAATTGTGTTCATTGATGATGTGTGCCAGCAAAGCCTTTTTCTTGCCGCGGCCCACGGTATGAACCGTTTGCGTGATGCGCTGCACAGTGGTGTTGCTGGGCGTGACTTGGATGCTTTGCGGGTTTTTTAGCAAGTTGCCAGCCAATTCGCGAATTTCGTCGCTGAAGGTCGCCGAGAACAACAAGCTTTGTTTGTCTTTGGGCACCAAGGCCAAGATCTTTTTGACGTCATGGATAAAGCCCATGTCCAACATGCGGTCGGCTTCGTCGAGCACCAAGATTTCCACGGTGGACAAGTCGAGCAGACCTTGCTGTTGCAAGTCGAGCAAGCGGCCTGGGGTGGCCACCAGAATGTCCACGCCTTTTTTAATGCGGGCCACTTGGGGGTTCATGCCCACGCCGCCAAAGATGACGGTGGAGGTGAGTTGCAAATATTTGCCGTAACCACGGACAGACTCTTCCACCTGCGCAGCGAGCTCACGGGTGGGGGTCAGGACCAAGGCGCGCACGCCGTAGACGCCAAATTTGTTTTCTTTGCTGCGGCTCATGGTGAGCTTGTGCAGCAGGGGCAGTGTGAACGCCGCTGTTTTACCGGTGCCGGTTTGGGCGCCTGCTAACAAGTCATGGCCCGCGAGAACGGCGGGGATAGCTTGGGCTTGGATGGGGGTGGGAGTTTCGTAACCCTGTTCGAGTACGGCTTTTAAGATGGCCGGAGCCAAATTCAATTCTTCAAATTTCATGATGGAGCGCTTATGTCAGCGCATGACACCAACCCACTCGGCCCGAAGGCCACCCAGTTATAGGTTGGCGATATTTACAGGTGAGCTCAAAAAATCACAAACAGAGGTGTTTGGAACAAGCCCCAGCAGAAGTGCTGATGTTGCGGCAACTGGCGGCGGCAACGGAAATGATTGTCGCATGGTTTGCCCGAGATGGGATAATTGTTGTTTTATTGCATTCGCTACCCGAAAGAAACACCAATGGCTCAGTACGTTTTTAGTATGAATCGCGTCGG
>CAIODK010000288.1 GCA_903856995.1 uncultured Burkholderiales bacterium | reverse complement strand
TGTGTATTTTCCAGCCCGCGGCAGGGCAACCGTATACAAAATTCAGTGCCTCAATTTTGAGGTGTGTGTTCCTGCACACCAACCGCCACGGTCACCGCCGCCGTGTGATCAGACGCCCAAGCTCTCTTTGAGCTCGTGACGCGCTTCTAGCAAGCTAGGCGAACTACCTTGCCAAATCGTTCGCCCGTTTTCGAGGATGTAGTGTGTATCAGCAAGTCGTAGCAAGGGCACTATATTTTTGTCAATGACCAACACCGATAGCCCAGAGTTCTTGAGGGTGGACAAACACTCCCAAATTTCTTGACGCACAAGTGGCGCCAGGCCTTCGGTGGCTTCGTCCAAAATCAACAAGCGAGGGTTGGTCATCAAGGCGCGACCGATCGCTAACATCTGTTGCTCACCCCCCGATAAATTGGCGCCTAAATTGCCAACGCGCTCTTGCAGGCGAGGGAACAATTGATAGACACGTGCCAAAGTCCATGGGTCTTTTTGTTGCAAACGGTTGTGTGCGGTGGCCACCAAGTTTTCATACACCGTGAGGTTGGCAAACACTTGTCGTTGTTCGGGAACCAGGCCAATACCTAAACGTGCAATTTGGTAAGAGGGCCATTGCGTGATGTCTTGTCCTGCAAAAAAAACACGCCCTCGGTGGGGTGTCATGATCCCCATGACAGATCGAACGGTGGTTGTTTTACCCATCCCATTTCGACCGAGCAGGGTCACGAACTCACCTTCTTCAATCGCCAAGGATGCACCAAACAGCGCTTGAGAATCACCATAAGAAGATTCAAGGTCCGTGGCTTGCAGCAAGTGGGTGTGCTGGTTTTTCATTCTGGCAATTCCTCATCGCCCAAATAGGCCGCACGAACTTCGGCGTTGGCGCGTATGTCGCTGGGTGTGCCTGACGCAATGATGCAACCGTTGACGAGAACAGAAATGGTGTCTGCCAGTGCAAATACAGCCTGCATGTCATGTTCAACCAGCAACAAGGTGTAGCGCCCTTTCAGTCCCTGCAACAACTCAACCACCTTCATCGACTCTGACTGGCTCATCCCCGCCATCGGCTCGTCTAATAACAGCAGGCTGGGTTGAGACACGAGGACCATGGCGAGTTCAAGTTGTCGTCGCTCGCCATGTGCTAAGTTGGATGCGCGTTGGTGCATGCGGTGCGTCAAACCTGCTTGCTCGATCGCGTGGTGCGATGGCTCGACTAAGGCCGGCCGGTCCAGCAAACGGCGCCATGATGAAAAGCTATGACCTTGATGCGCTTGCATCGCCAAGGCCACGCATTCCAAAACCGTGAGTTCAGGAAAGATAGATGAAATTTGGTAGGAGCGGGCCAGCCCTCGTAAGGCGCGATCGGCAGAGCCTAACGATGTGACGCATTCACTTTTGAGAAAAACATCGCCGCTGTCGGGTCGGAGTTCGCCTCCCAACTGACCGATCAACGTTGTTTTTCCTGCGCCATTCGGACCGATGATGGCGTGCAAATCTCCAGCTGCGAGTTGCAGGTTCACATGGTTGGTTGCGAGCAAACCGCCATACCGTTTAACCAAATTTCTGGCTTCGAGCGTGGGGCTACTGACGCATGCAGGGTGTGTCATACGTCACCCTTTCTTGCGTCCCAGTCGAGCAAATAGCCATACAAACCGCGGCGTGCCGTGAGTACCACCCAAATGATCAATACGCCCAAAGGAATCGGCCAATGATCTGTGAAAGACTTCAACAGCTCTTCGCAGCACAGCAGGGCGAATGCCCCAACCAAGGGCCCAAAGACAGTCCCCATGCCGCCCAAAACGACCATGACGATCAACTCCCCCGAGAGCGTCCATGCCAAGTAGGCGGGCGATGCATAGTTGGCCAAGTTGGCATACAACAAGCCGGCCAAGCCACAGACCACACAGGCGGCCACATAGGCAGCGAGTTTGTAGCGCAAAGTATGAAAGCCGAGGGCTTGCATGCGACGTTCGTTCATGCGGCATCCCCGCAGCACGACACCAAACGGTGCATCGACCATGTGTTTGACCCACAGCAGCATGCCCAGAACTAACGCAAAAGCACTGTAGTACAGGGTGGTCGGTGAGCGAAGGTCGAACCATCCGAAGTCGCTGCGCGAGAGGATAGAAAGCCCATCGTCACCGCCGTATTGCTTCAAACTCACGATCAAGTAATAAAACATTTGGGCAAATGCCAGCGTAATCATGATGAAGGCGATTCCGCTGGTGCGCAACGAAATCAGGCCCGTGATAGCCCCCACGCTGGCGCATACCACGATGGTCAAGATGATTTGCAGCCATCCGTTGTTGATGTCGTGGTGCGCCAACAGCGCCACGCAGTAGGCGCCCAGCCCGAGATACAGGGCGTGGCCAAAGCTTACCAAGCCTGCAAAACCTAAAATCAAATTGAGGCTCAAGGCAGCCAAGGCGAGGATCAAGACACGGGTGGCGAAGGTGAGCAAAAAGGGCTCGCTTTGCCAGTGTGCATAAAGAGGGATCAGACTGAGCAGCAGCAAAAAGAGGCCACTGAAGTACATGGTTAAGCGTCTTTGCATCATCCGTTCTTCACAGGAAATAAGCCTTGAGGGCGCAACGCCAACACTGCTGCCATGAACACGCACGTGAGCATCGAGGCAATGGCAGGCCCTGCTGCTTGTGCGCTGCTGCGATCGATGAACTCACGCAGGATCAGGGGGAGAAATGCACGCCCCGCCGTGTCGATCACACCGACCATCAGGGCTGCAAAAAAAGCCCCGTGCACTGAACCGATGCCGCCGATGACGATGACGATCATGACCAAAATCAAGATCGGTTCGCCCATGCCTGGTTGCACCGACAGGATTGGGCTGCTCATCAAACCGGCCAAACCAGCGAGGGCGCCGCCCAGTGAAAAAATCAAGGCGTTCAGCAAACGGATGTTCACCCCAAGTGCCGACACCATGGTGGGGTTGATGGAGCCAGCTCGGATCAACATGCCAATGCGAGTTTTTGAAATCAACACATAGCACCCCAACGCGGCCAGCAAACCGGCCACGATGATGGAGAAGCGATAGGTTGAATAACGGACACCAAAAATATCGGTTGTGCCGGACAACGCCGGTGGCACATTCATGTAATAGGGTGAGGCCCCCCAGATCCAACGGGCTATTTCGTTGAAGATCAAGATCAGCCCAAAGGTTGCCAGCACTTGATCGAGGTGATCACG
>CAIODK010000287.1 GCA_903856995.1 uncultured Burkholderiales bacterium | reverse complement strand
GCGCTGAGCAACTCGGCAAACGCCTTGACCGTGGCAACACTCGAACGTGTCAGACCCGATGCGGGAAACGGATTGAAGGGAATCAGATTAAATTTGCACGGCACGGGCTCGCCCTGCCCACGCTTAGGTTTGACCAAATCAATCAAAGCTTGCGCGTGTTCCGGCTGGTCGTTGACGCCATCCAACATGCAATATTCAAAGGTGATGAAGTCGCGCGGCGCATGGGCCAAGTAGCGGCGACAAGCGTCCATCAACTCGTGCAAGGGGTATTTACGGTTGAGCGGCACCAAGTTGTCGCGCAAGGCGTCAGTGGGGGCGTGCAATGACACCGCCAAAGCCACGGGCGCATCCAGCCCCAAGCGATCGATCATGGGCACCACGCCCGAGGTAGACACAGTGACACGGCGACGCGACAGGCCATAACCATGATCGTCCAGCATCGATCGAAGGGCAGGAACCAAGGCGTTGTAATTCTGCAGCGGCTCACCCATGCCCATCATCACCACATTGGAGATGACACGGTCAGTGGTGTTGAACTGCTTGCGCAGGGTGTGCTCGGCAAACCACAGTTGCGACAAGATTTCGCCTGTGGTGAGGTTGCGACTAAAACCTTGATGACCCGTCGAGCAAAAGCGGCAACCCACGGCACAACCGGCTTGGGATGAGATGCAAAGCGTACCGCGATCGGCTTCGGGAATGAACACGGTTTCGACGGCGTTGCCGTCACCCACGTCGAACAACCACTTGATGGTGCCGTCGGCGGAATCGTGTCTAGAAATGGGGGTTAATGGCTGGACCTGAGCGCAGGCTTTCAGCTTTTCGCGCAATGACTTCGCGAGATCAGACATCTGATCAAAGTCTTGTGCGCCTTTTTGGTGAATCCACCGGAACAGCTGCGTGGCACGAAAGCGTTTTTCGCCCAAGCGCTCACAAAAAACGGCCAAACCGTCGAGATCAAAATCTAGCAGGTTGGCCGTCATTTTTATTCGCCAACGCAGTTGTTGCCAACCGCGTCGAATGGCTTTTAGTGACCGTAAACGTTCATGCCAGCGAAGAAGAAGCCGATTTCAACAGCGGCAGTCTCAGCAGCGTCGGAACCGTGCACAGCGTTGGCATCGATGCTGTCAGCGAAGTCAGCGCGGATGGTGCCAGGAGCAGCATCTTTAGGGTTGGTAGCACCCATCAAGTCACGGTTTTTCAAGATGGCGCCTTCGCCTTGCAACACTTGGATCATGACAGGGCCAGAGATCATGAAATCAACCAAATCCTTGAAGAAAGGACGTGCGCTGTGAACTGCGTAGAACTGTTCAGCTTCGCCGCGTGACAGGTGAGCCATGCGCGCAGCGATTACTTTCAAGCCAGCAGCTTCGAATCGAGCGTAGATTTGGCCGATGACGTTCTTAGCAACTGCGTCAGGCTTGATGATGGAGAGAGTACGTTCGATGGTCATTTGGAATTTCCCTGTATTGACTGTTATTGAAACTTTTGTGCGCGATATGCGTAACCTGCTATTTTAACCGTTTCAAGGGATTTCCCTTGGACGCGCAGGCGAATTTGGTGTGATTAGCGCCCACCACGACCGCGATTGCCGCCTTCAGAGCTGCCGCCACCTGATCGACCACCGCCAAAACTACCGCCAGACGTGCCACCACGGCGAGGTACCGTGCTGCTCGAAGGACGAGAACCACCGACCAAGCCAGCTTTGAAGGCTTTTTGGCCGTCTTTTTTACGTTGGCGCTCGATCGCGTAGCTGTCGCCACCAATGAAACCAACCGAGGTTTGCATCGGATCCGGTTGAGGCGCGCGCTCAGGTGGTTTGCCACCGCGACGGCGCTCCGTGCGCACCAAGCGCTCGGGCCCAGTCTTACGCTCTTCAGGCGCGCGTGGCGTGGACGGTCGAGGACCAATGCTATTGCCGCGACGGCGACTGCTGGCACGCTCGGTGCGGTTGTTGTGTGATGGGCCGCTTTGCATTGGCGCTTCCGCACCCGCAGCTTCCATCAAGGCGCGGATGTCACGCTCACCCAGCTCGACAAATGCGCCGCGCTTCAAACCACGTGGCAAAACCATAGCGCCATAGCGTATGCGGATCAGGCGACTGACGGCGTGGCCAGCGGCCTCGAACATGCGTCGCACTTCACGGTTGCGGCCTTCAGAAATGGTCACGCGATACCAACAATTGGAGCCTTCACCACCGCCCTCTTCGATCGAACCAAATTGGGCGAGACCATCGTCGAGTTCAATACCGGTAAGAAGCTGTTCTTTTTGATCTTTGCTGAGCTTACCCAACGAGCGCACGGCGTATTCGCGCTGTAACCCAAAGCGCGGGTGCATGAGTTGGTTCGCCAATTCACCCGAACTGGTGAACAACAACAGACCTTCGGTGTTCAAGTCAAGGCGACCGACCGATTGCCATTTGCCCTGATACAGGCGCGGCAAGCGACGGAACACGGTGGGTCGGTTTTGTGGGTCATCGGTCGTCACCACTTCGCCCGCAGGCTTGTGGTAAGCAATCACGCGGGGTGGTGGTGGTGCAATGCGCACCTTGACCGGACGGCCATTGACCTTAATTTGATCGCCAAACTGCACGCGCTGACCGGTGTGGGCCACTTCGTTGTTCACGGCCACATGGCCCTCGGCAATCATGCGCTCCATCTCGATGCGAGAGCCCAAACCTGATTGCGCCAAGACTTTGTGCAACTTAGGAGATTCAGGCTGAGGCAACAACACGCGTTTTTCAGGCGCTGCGTCAGCGCGAATCAGCTCAGCATCGAATTCGCCGGATACGACGTCATCAAAATCGAAAACGGTGTCATCGTCATCCAAGAACTCTTGGGGCGCAGTGGTCGGCTTATCACCCAGGTCGTGGTTTTTAGTGTTCATTCGGTTCATCGCCTTTTGGGGCGGGGTCTCTGGGTGAGGAAAGTTCAAAAATTGGGGCATTGCCTTCGGCATCTGAATGGGCAACCACCTCGCCTTCGTGCGATTCGAGGGCCATGTCCATTTGCGGCGTGGGCTCGTCTTGGCCCAAACGAGCAAAGGCATTGGCTTGGGCTTGGGCGGTGTCGTAAACGGGCAATTGATCAAGCGAGGCGAGCCCCAAATCATCCAAAAACTGACGCGTGGTGGCAAACAGGGCAGGACGACCCACGGTTTCACGATGACCAATAGCTTCAACCCATCCCCGGTCTTCGAGCTGCTTGAGCACAAGCGAGTTGATCGTCACGCCACGTACGTCTTCCATGTCGCCGCGCGTGACCGGCTGACGGTAGGCGATGATGGCCAAGGTCTCCATCACGGCGCGTGAATATTTAGGGGGTTTTTCAGGATTCAAACGGTCCAAGAACTCGCGCATATCAGGTCGACTTTGAAAGCGCCAACCCGTGGCCACTTGGACAAGTTCGACGCCACGCTGCGCCCAGTCGAGTTGCAACTCTTCCAACAGGGTGCGGATCGTGTCTGCGCCCAAGGCGTCAGAGAACAGCACGCGCAAATCGCGAATCTGGATCGGTTGGTGTGAGCAAATGAGGGCGGTCTCAAGTACGCGCTTGGCATCCACGGTGTTCATCGTGAGAGTTCCGGGTCAAGGGTCGAGGAAAGGGCCCCGAAAATTCATCTCGAGGCGAGTAAGGGCGATATATCGCCAAGTCAGAGCCAAAGGGCCCACCGCTTTCACAAGCGTGAGCCCTTATTGTAACGGAGACGCTACGGAATACCCTTAGGCCGGTTGTTTCAGGCCCAAACCATCTAACAACTGGACAATATCCTCAGGCAAAGGCGCTTCAAACTGAAGCGGCTCACCGGTGATGGGGTGGTCAAAGCTCAATCGAAATGCGTGCAAGGCTTGGCGGCCGATCCCCAGTGTCATGGGGCCTGCATAGAGCGAATCGCCCACCAGCGGGTGACCAAAGTGCGCCATGTGGACACGAATTTGGTGGGTTCGGCCGGTATGCAAGATGCACTTGACCAAACAAGCATCTTCTTGGCTACTCAAGCATTCAAATGTGGTGTGGGCCTCTTTGCCAGGCAAACGCTCAAGGTCCACCACCGCCATGCGCAGGCGGTTGCGGTAGTCGCGACCAATGGCCGCCACCACATCACGCACAAGGACGCCACTCCACTTGCGGTAGGCCACTGCCAAGTATTCGCGGTGCACATGCCGCTCGGCGATCATGGCCACCAAGGCATCCATGGCGCGGCGTGTGCGTGCCACCACCATCAAGCCACTGGTGTCTTTGTCTAAACGATGGACGATGCCCGCACGGGGCAGCATCACGGCTTGTGGGTCAAGCGCCAACAAACCATTTAACAACGTGCCGCTCCAGTTACCTGGGGCGGGGTGAACCACCAATCCGGCGGGCTTAAAGAGCACACGCAGCTCGGCATCTTCGTAAATGACGTGCAAAGGAATGTTTTCAGGCTTAAAAGCTTGGCTTTGGGGCGTCGGCTTCAAGATGAGCTGGTAACGCTCACCCATGCGAACCTTGGCAGAGGCCTTGCTCATCAGGCGCGACGTCGGCATCACACAGCTCACGCAGCCCTCGCTGAGCAATTGTTGCGAAAAGCTGCGCGAGAACTCGGGCAGCAACAAGGCCAAAGCGCGGTCGAGGCGCTCGCCATGCATCTCCGATGGAATGGAGAGCTCACGGGTTTCCACCTCAGTGCCATCCATCGGGTCGACATGCTCATCCAGCAAAACATCCTCCTGCGTTGGTGTTTGAGATGGCGGCGGAGCCGATAGAATGGATTTACTTTGCTTCAAGAGGTTGACCTGTGGTGTTACGACTCAAATTATCGACTGTATGGCCGTCCATTGGACTGACCTGTGCCATTCTTTTATCGGGCTGTGCGAACAGCACCTATGACCCCACCAAAGATTGGAGTGTCGACAAGCTCTATAACGAAGCCAAGGACGAGATGGCTGCAGGCGGTTACGACAAAGCCATCGGCATGTACGAAAAGCTCGAAGGCCGTGCCGCAGGCACTCCTCTCGCGCAACAGGCGCAGCTTGACAAAGCTTGGGCGCAATACAAAACCAACGAGCCCGTTCAAGCCGTGGCCACGCTGGATCGCTTCATCAAGCTTCATCCCGCAAGCCCTGCTCTGGACTACGCGCTGTACCTGAAAGGTTTGGTCAACTTCAATGACAACCTCGGTATGTTGTCCTCCGTCGCCGAACAAGATTTGGCCGAACGTGACCCCAAACAAGCCAAAGAATCGTTCGAAGCTTTCCGCGAGTTGGTGACCCGCTTTCCAAACTCCAAGTACTCAGAAGATGCACGCCTTCGCATGGCGTTCATCAAAAACTCATTGGCTCGTTCCGATGTACACGTCGCACGCTTCTACTACAAACGTGGTGCCTACGTAGCGGCCATCAACCGTGCGCAAACAACGGTGCAGGAATACCGCGACGTACCTGCAGTGGAAGAAGCCTTGTTCATCATGTATCAGTGTTACGACAAATTGGGATTGAACCAGTTGCGTGATGACACCAAGCGTGTGCTTGAAAAGACCTATCCCGACACCCTGTTTCTCTATCCAGAGCGCGCGATCGTTAAAAAGCCGTGGTGGAAGCTTTGGTGAGGTTGGCTTGGCTGATCTCGTCTAAAGACTGAGCCAACGCCTCGGGCGTCTGCAGCTGACGCATCGGCGGTAACGAAGCCATCAAACGACGACCATAGCCAGTCGTGACCAAGCGGTTGTCACACAAAACCAGCACGCCCTGATCGCTCTCGCGGCGAATCAAACGCCCAGCCCCTTGCTTCAGAGCCACCACCGCTTCTGGCACGAAGTAATCATTGAAGGGGCTGCGGCCTTGGGCTTCTAAGCGTTTGCTTCGGGCCTCTACCAACGGGTCGTTGGGCGGAGGGAACGGCAACTTGTCGATGACCACCAACTGCAGCGCATCGCCCGGCACATCAAACCCTTCCCAGAAAGTGGCAGAGGCCACCAACACGCAACCGCCCTCGCCGGCTTGCGCGCCCTCACGAAACCGCTCCATCAGATGCCGCTTGGGCCACTCGCCTTGCACAAGAACTTCGATGCCTGAACCCTCGAGCTGCTGCTTCATCACATCACCAATGGCACGCAATGCGCGCAACGTGGTGGTGAGCACCAAAGTATGCCCGCCGATGCGACGCACGGCATCACTGGCAATGGTCGCCACTTGTGCGCTGTGTGCCGGATCGTTCGGCTTCACGATGTCGCGTGGCACGTAGAGGCACGCTTGTGCAGGGTAATCAAACGGGCTACTGACCCGTAACACGGTGGCAGACTCGAGGCCGCAAGGCTCTGTGAACCAACGCAAACGTGGGTCATCGCCCAACGTGGCCGACGTGAAGACCCAGCTACGGGGACGTGTGTCTGACTCTGCTGCGATGACACGCCCTTCCAAGGCATCCTCAAGCAGGGGTTCGTCATGCCAAGGGGGTAATTCATCCGAAGCCTCCTCCGTGTTGCCCGAGGGCGCTTGCTTCATCAAACGCTCGCGCACAGTTTGCGCGATATCAAGAGGCGCCTCCATCAAACGCATTTGCGAGGCACTCACATCCATCCACCGAACGGCATCGGGCGCGCACGGGTTCAAAAAGGCATCCACGCGCTTGGCGATCTCGGACACACGGTCATGCAGGCGCATGAAGTCCGGCGCCATTTCACTGACGGTGTCAAGCGATTGCAGGGCTTGCACGCAGGCCGCTCCCACATCTTGGAGCGACTGCTCCCACACACCAGCATGAATACCCTCAGGCGCATCACCTGTCCAACGTAGCTTCACTGCCCCCGGGCGTTTACCACCCACCAAACGAAGTTCACGCGCAGCGCGCTCAAGCGCAGAACAAACGCCTTGCCAATCCGCCAAGCCACGCGCCAATTGAAGACCGGTGGCCAGCATGTCACGCGTCACATCCAATAACTGGGCCGTTCCAAGTTGATGGCCTAAAAAGTTCACGCCGGTTTCATTGAGTTGATGCGCTTC
>CAIODK010000286.1 GCA_903856995.1 uncultured Burkholderiales bacterium | reverse complement strand
GTTCGGTCGAAACCTTCCAAGCGTTTGGCTTTGCCAACGCGATCGTGGATGAGGCCTACCGCAACGTCGAGATGTGCTTTTGGAAACCAGATGAAAAGAAACCGGAAAACATTGTCCGGGTATCGCGCGTTCCCGATGATGCGCATGGCGTGAGTGAATTCCCGCATATCTATGTGAACCAGTCGCGCGTCTTAGATTATTTCTTAGGCCATGCAGAAAACTCCCCTGGAAAGGTCGTGCCAGATTACGGCGTGGAGTTTGTCGGCTTAGAAATTGATGAGAGCAAGAAATACCCTGTGGCTGCACGTATCAAATACATAGCAGGCCCCCGCCAGGGAGAAGAGCGCACTGTGTATGCGAAATACTTGGTCGGTGGCGATGGGGCACGCAGCAACGTTCGCGCCGCACTCGGTCACAAACTTGAAGGGGATGCCTCATTGCATGCTTGGGGCGTGATCGACGTGCTGTGCAACACGGACTTCCCTGACTTTCAGGTCAAGTGCTCCATTCAATCGCACAGTGCAGGCAACATCTTGCTGATTCCGCGCGAAGGCGGCTACCTTTCACGCTTGTACGTTGATCTGGGCAACCTCGAAGAGAACGATGCGGGTGAGATCCGCAAGACCAGTCTTGACGAAATCATCCGTCGCGCTAATGCGATATTGCACCCCTACATCCTGGATGTGAAGAGCGTCGCTTGGTGGTCGGTCTACGAAGTTGCGCACCGCTTGACAACGGGCTTCGACAACGTACCCGTTGAACGCGTCGGGCAGCAGCATCCTCGCGCCTTCATCATGGGCGATGCATGCCACACACATTCCGCTAAAGCAGGCCAGGGTATGAATGTGTCGATTCAGGATGGCTGGAACCTTTCCTGGAAACTCGCTGCGGTGCTTGAAGGCCGCGCGCCAGAGTCACTGCTTGACACCTATTCAGCCGAACGCCGTGTGATCGCACAAGGCCTCATCAACTTCGATAAGGAGTGGTCAACACTCATGGCCCGCCCCGTAGACGAATGGGATGACCCGCAGGATTTAGCACGCTGGTACGAGAAAACGATTGAGTTTCCAATGGGGTTCATGACACAGTACCCAATGAATCAGATCGTCGCGGGTATTGAGCACCAACACTTAGCTGCAGGCTATCCCATAGGCAAACGCTTCAAGTCGACCGAGGTGATGCGGCGTGCAGACAATCGTTGGCGTCAAATTGGCCACTTGCATGAGGCCGATGGTCGCTGGCGTGTCTATGTTTTCGCTGATAGCGCAGCACCGTCGACCTCCGGAACCTTGACAGCGGATTTCGCACAATGGTGGCAGTACGATCTAGAGTCGCCTCGCGTCAAGTACACACCGCACGGCGGGGATGCAGATGCCATCTTCGACACGAAGGTCATCTACCAGCAAGACTACACCGAGGTTGAACCAGGGAACGTTTCTGCAGCATTCAAGCCCACCAAGACTCCATTTGGCCTCGTTGATGTCAACCAAATCTTTGCATCAGGGCATGGACGCGACATTTTCAGAGATCGTGAAATTCATAAGGACGGCGCTATCGTCATAGTGCGCCCTGATCAATATGTTTCGGGAATCTTCCCACTCATTGCACGAGATGAACTGAAGGCATTTTTTGCCCAACATATGTTGCCGGCAAAGTAACTTCTCAAGAAGTGGCCGTGCCACGCTAAGGTAGACAAACGCAAACGACAAACTTATGTTTGAGTTTGTCTACTAAATTGGTGGGATTCCAATATATATCTGATACCGCAAATTGAGAGCGCTCGAAGATTCAAAGTCGAACTTGAAAAATGGCCAAACATCATGGCTATCGAACAAAACTGCTTGGCTTTAGATTCATTTCGACTTGCTTCCCCATTACGCCAAGTGGATGCTTAATCTGAAATCTCAGCACCTGCGTCGATATAGCGTCGGTATGAAATTGACATAAAAATGTCCTAGAAATCAAAAAAAAGGCCGCAATTAGCGGCCCTTTTTTTGACAGTTAACGACTTACTTGCCGCCTGAGTGCTTGGCAATCAAGGCCTTCGCACCATCCAGCATTTGCTTGCCGTTCAAGCCTTTGGCATTCATGTCAGCCACCCACGCGTCGGTCAAAGGTTGACCGATTTTTTTCCAGTTTTCCAACTCGGATTTTGGAATCACGTTGGTGGTGTTTTTGGTGGTCAGCTTCTTGCCTTCGACGTCCGCTTGCAAGAAGGCCTTACCCGCCATGCCCGACAGGGATTGACCGCTGTTGTTGTCGATCACTTTCTTCAAGTCTGCAGGCAATGCGTCGTACTTGGCTTGGTTCATCGCAAAGATGAACGTGGCGGTGTAGAACGCGGGTTCTGCGGGGTCCGTCTCAGAGTGGAACTTCACCAACTCTTGAATCTTCACCGCCGGCACCACTTCGTAAGGCACCACAGCGCCGTCGATCACGCCCTTGGACAACGCGTCACCCACTTGAGGCACAGGCATGCTCACAGGTGTGCCACCCAACAAAGCGATGAACTTGTTGGTGGTGCGTGTCGGTGCGCGCAACTTCAAACCCTTCAAGTCAGCCGACGTGCGAATTGGTTTGTTGGTCATGTGAAACACGCCGTCGCCGTGCACGTGAAATGCCAAAGGTTTGACGTCTTTGAATTCAGCTTTGGCGTATTGGTCCACATAGTCCCACAGCGCTTTGCTGGTGGCTTCTGGGCTTTGCATCATGAAGGGCAACTCAAACACTTCAACGGATGGGAAACGACCGGCGGTGTAGCCAGGCAAGGTCCAGATCACGTCAGCCACGCCGTCACGGACTTGTTCAAACAACTGAGGGGGTGAGCCACCGAGTTGCATGGATGGGTAAATCTGGCACTTCATCTTGTTGTTCGACTCTTTGGCGATCTTGTCGCACCAAGGTTGAATGAACAAGGTTTGTGCATACGAGGAAGCAGGCAAGAAGTGGTGGACTTTGAGTGTCACCTCTTGGGCCATTGCAGCAGGGCTGAGCGCAACAGCGATCAGCGCAGCAGCGGCAACTTTGAGTAATCGAGTCTTCATGGTTTGTATCCGGTAATAAAAATCTAAGTCAACAAATGCACCAACCACAAAGAGATGGCTGGGAACGCAATCAACAACGACAAGCGAATGCCGTCTGTGATAAGGAACGGGACAACACCCTTATAGGTCTCGACCATCGGCACATCCTTGGCCAAGCCATTCATGATGTACACATTCAACCCCACAGGCGGGAAGATCATGCCGATCTCACACACGGTAAGGATCAGGATACCAAACCAAAGGGCCTTGTCTGATGGGTTTAACCCGAAGAAGTCCATGCCCAAAATCACGGGGAACAAGGTGGGAACGGTGAGCAAAATCATGGACATCTCATCCATCACGCAACCCAGGATGATGTAGAAAATCATGATGCCGCCCATCACCACCACGGGGGAAATTTGCAAATGCCCCACCATGTCAGCCAATTGCGCGGGCAGTTGCGACAAGGCCAGTGAAGCGTTGATCATGTCTGCGCCGATGAAGATCAAAAAGATCATGCCACTGGTTTGTGCGGTAGTTCGGATCGATGCCACCAACTTATTAAAGGTCATTTCACCGCGCAACAGCGTGATGGCAAAGGTCAGCACGTTACCAATCGCAGCGCCCTCGGTGGCCGTAAAAAAACCTCCGTAAATGCCACCAAACACCACCAAGAAAATGACCGCGATGGGCCAGACTTGGAGCGCAGTCGCCATCAGCTCTGGGCCTGTGGCTGCTTTGGCTTGAGGCGCCTGCTCGGGGTGAATGCGAACGATCACAGCAATCGCAATGAGGTAGCCCACCGCCGCCAGCAACGCCGGAATGTAGGCCGCCAAGAACATCTTGGTGATGTTCTGTTCAGTCAAGATGGCATAGACCATCAACGTGACCGAGGGGGGTAACAACACACCCATCGTGCCGCCCGTAGCCAACACCGCAGTAGCGAGTCGGCCCGAGTAGTTGATGCGGCGCATCTCTGGGTAAGCCACTTGCGCAATCGTCGCCGTGGTGGCCACCGTCGAACCAGAAATGGAACCAAATGCGGCACAGGCCAACACGCCGGCCATCGCCATGCCGCCTTTGAAGCGACCGAGCAGCGCATTGGCAAAGTCAAACAAGGCTTTGGACAAACCACCGTGCACCGCAAACGCCCCCATCAACATGAACAAGGGAATAACGGATAAGTCGTAAATCGACACGCGGCTGTAGACCGCACCTTTGAGGTGCGACAACAAAGGAAACCAACCGGCCAACGCCATGTAGCCCACTGCGCCGGGCACGAACATAGAAATTGCAATCGGCACGCGAACGGCCATCAGCACCAACATGGCGCCAAACATGGACAAGCCAATACTCATCGTGCTCATACTTCTTCCTTCGCAATCAAACCGAGGTGTTGCAGGGTTTGCACCCCACCAATGGCCGTGCACAGCACCAAGCCTGGCACCATCAACATATAGGGAATCCACAGCGGCAAGGCCATGAGCATGGATGTTTCATTTGCGGCATGGATATCCACACATCCCACCGCCACGCGCCACGACACCAGCGCCATCACCAGCATGTAGAGCAAGGTACCGAAAGCGTCGAGGCGGC
The DNA here is from genome assembly GCA_903856995.1 of uncultured Burkholderiales bacterium. Taxonomy (GTDB): domain Bacteria; phylum Pseudomonadota; class Gammaproteobacteria; order Burkholderiales; family Burkholderiaceae_C; genus Limnohabitans. The sequence continues at coordinate 4,778 of CAIODK010000286.1, read as the reverse complement.
TTTGTGTTTGCTCAGATGTACCTGTGGTGAAGAAATCCACAATGATGTTGGCATGGCGAAACTGGGTGTAGGGCAAGAACGACGCCACCACCACCGCACATCCCAACTGCACCAACTCCACATCGCCCAAGATAGGGTGCGAGAAAAAGGCACGACCAATCACGCTGACCACCGTCACACATGCAATCGCAACCAACACAAGCCCACCGATGGTGGCACTGGCATCACACAGGCGCTGCAACACGCGATCGACACCATGACTTGGCGTCTTGTCTTGAATCATGACTACTCCTCTATTTTTCTAGTAACTGGGGAACACCGATTCTCTCGAAAGATTCGTATTCCAAGTTGGGTAAATGCAATCTAGCAGATATGCAGTTTCGTCATAACCAGAAGCGAGATATAACAGACAAAAAAGAAGGGATGGCAACCTGAGTTGCCATCCCTGCCTTGATCAGCCCTGCTTATTCGCCGAAGTTCAGGGGCAAGCCCACATAGTTTTCAGCCATCGTGCGCGAACCAGCGTCACTGTTAACAAGGTAGTTCAATTCTGCTTCTTGAAACCTTTGGCCGATGTCGCCTTGCTCAGGAAAGCGATGCATCAAACTGGTGAACCACCAAGAGAAGCGCTCAGCACGCCAAATACGCGCCAAACACCGCGTGGAGTAATGATCAATCCCCGCGTGAGACTTTTCAACGCATGCCTCAATGAGGGCGTCCGACAAATACTTCACATCGGTAGCCGCCAAGTTAAGTCCTTTGGCGCCTGTGGGTGGCACGATATGGGCGGCGTCGCCAGCCAAGAACAAGGTACCAAACCGCATAGGTTCGGTCACAAAGCTGCGCAAGGGTGCGATGCTTTTTTCAATGCTAGGGCCGGTCACCAAGTTCTCGCGGGCTTCTGGGTCTAGACGGTTGCGTAATTCACCCCAGAACGCTTCGTCGCTCCACTGCTCGACCTTGTCGGTCAATGGCACTTGCAGGTAGTAGCGGCTACGCGTGCGACTGCGCTGAGAACACAAGGCAAACCCACGGGTGCTGTTGGCGTAGATCAGCTCTTCATGCACGGGCGGTGTATCAGATAGCACGCCCAACCAGCCAAAAGGGTACACCTTCTCGAACTCTTGAATCGACTTGCGCGGCACGCTGGCTCGGCACACGCCGTGGAACCCATCGCAACCGGCAATGAAGTCACAACTGATCGTGTGGGGCTTACCGTCCTTGACAAAGCTAACGCTTGGATTGGCGCTGTCGAAGTTATGAATCTCCACATCAACAGCTTCATAGATCGTGGTCAGCCCAGCGGCGGCACGCGCATCCATCAAATCACGGGTGACTTCGGTTTGGCCATAGACCATCACTTTTTGACCGCCTGTGAGACCTGATAAATCAATGCGGTGGCGCTCACCTTTGAACAACAAATCAAAGCCTGTGTGGGGCAAACCTTCTTTGTTCATGCGCTGGTCCACGCCAGCTTGTGCCAGAACATCTAAGGTCACTTGCTCCAATACGCCGGCTCGAATGCGCCCCAGAACGTAGCTGGGGCTTTGCTGCTCGACGATCACCGCATCCACACCCGCCTTGTACAACAACTGACCCAACAGCAACCCAGCAGGGCCTGCACCAACAATCACCACTTGTGTCCGCATGTTTCAAATCCTTGAATTGAGATAACTTGCAAGATTAATGGCGCATTTACTCCCAGACGGGACCCAAGACACGAAGCTGCGCGATGAATAGAATGGTCGCACGATGATCGCGCAACCAACACCTAACACCCGCACACCCAACAAGGCCGACTGGATTGAGGGCATGGCCCGTGGCATGGCTGTGCTGGAGAGCTTTGATACCGAGCGGCAACGCCTCAACGCCACCCTCACCTCGCAACGAACCGGCCTGACACGCGCTGCGGCTCGCCGTCATCTGCTCACCCTGGCCCACTTGGGATACCTTGAAACCGATGGCCAGTACTACTGGCTATCCGCCAAGGTGCTGGGGTTTGCTGGCAGCTATTTGTCAGGCGCACGCTTGCCACGTGCCGTGCAGCCGACCCTGCATCAACTGAGCTTGGCCACCCAACTGTCGTGTTCAGTGGCGGTGTTGCAAAACGATGCCGTCATCATCGTGGCACGGGGCATTTGGCAAGACTCGGAATTGCCGGTCAAAGCCAGCCACACGGTGCTGGCGTACGGCTTGCACGTGGGCACACGACTGCCCGCACACGCCACCTCGACGGGGCAAGTGCTGCTGGCTAATTTGGGGGCAGTACAACTGCAAGCGTGGATGAAAGCCAATCCATTGAGCCGTTTGACGGCGCACACCGCCACACAAGCCAAGGATTTCAAACTCAAGCTCAAACAAATCGCTGAACAAGACTATGGCTTGGCGACACAGGAGCATGAACTCGGCGTGGATGCACTGGCCGTGCCCCTGCGCAATGAGCGTGGCGATACCGTCGCAGCACTCAACTTGGTTCGTTCAGGGGCAGGCGCAACAGCGCCCGACTTGGCCACACGCTGGTTGCCTCTATTGCAGCAAGCCGCACAGGCACTACGTCCGTTGATTTAACTCGTTTGGGTGAGCATCAAAGGACATTGCGTGCTGCCCTCAACTCAATCGAGCTTGAGGTTCAGGTCGCGAATAATCTTGCTGTACTTGACTTGGTCACGCTTGATCAGCCGCTTCATCTCTTCAGGCGTCGTCACCAAAGGTTCGATTCCGCCAGCATTGTGAAACGCCTCTACCAACTCAGATGAGTTGAGTATGCGCGCCACCTCTTGTCGCAGGCGTAACACCACGGCATCGGGTGTCCCCTGAGGGGCAAACAATCCGATCCAGATCGTGTTGTCAAAACCGGGATAAAACTCTGAAATCGTCGGCACATCGGGCATCGCCTTCGAACGCTTCGAGCCACTCACAGCGATGGCGCGCAGTTTTCCTGCCTTGATCAAGGCAGCGTTAGAAGTACCCGAAAACATCGCAACCGTCTCACCCCCAATCGTTGCAGTCGTGGCTGGTGTGCCGCCCTTGTACGGAACATGGAGCAGGTCGAGCCCCGCTCGTGCTTTGAACATCTCCATCGTCAAATGATGTTGACTCCCGTTGCCGCCAGAAGCGTAAGCCGGCGCTGGTTGGGTTGTCTTCACATAGTCGACAAACTCAGGCAAACTTTTCGCGGGGACACTGGCATTGAGCGCCAATACAAATTGATTTGCACCCAAGGTGGCGATGGGTATCAACTCTTTATTTACATCCACAGATCCGCGCGCATACAGATAGGGATTAATGACGAAAAGACTGTCCATACCAACAAGCAATGTGTAGCCATCAGGCGTCGCATGCGCCACAAACTCTGCAGCCAGTTGACCGTTTGAACCTATTTTGTTTTCGATCACCACGGGACGCCCCCACCCCAGCGACAAACGATGACCCACGGCGCGCGCAATTAAATCAGGCGCCCCGCCCGGTGGGATGGGTGAAATCAATCGGACCGCACGATTGGGGTAGTCCTGTGCATGCGCGACTAAAAAAAACAGTCCTAGCAAAAACGTGACGCAGCTTCGTTTAAGACCCGTGCATTGCATATGAATACTCCTTCACCTTGGTAGGAAGTGGCAGAACATCAAGATCGATTTGCACGTTTAATTTTTCGATTCAGATAATCAAAATTAATGGTGTACTGCTCAGGACGCGTGATGTCATGATGCAGCTTTTGAACCTCTTCAGAACTAAATGTTTCACCCACACCTGCGGCCATCGCTGCCAGTTGAATTTGACAAGCGTTCTCCAGCATGATGGTCAAAATAGTGGCTTCGTCAACACTCGCCCCAACCACGGCAACGCCATGGTTTCGCATCAACACAGCCTTGCGAGCGCCTAAAGCCGTTGCAACGCCGAGGCCCAATGCCGGCGTTCTAATCAAATCAATCGACTCATTGAAATATGGCAGGCCATCGGAAAACGCCACGCTTGGCTGGCTGATGGGCTGCAAATTTTGACCAGTTGCAGAAAAGGCAACGGCGTAGGTTGGATGCGCATGGATCACACTGTTCACATCCGCCCGGAGCTTGTAAATTTCGGAGTGGATATAAACCTCGCTGTGCTTTCTTCCCGTACCCCCGACCTTTTCGCCGTTGAGATTACACACCACCATATTCTCTGGCGTGATCTCATCAAACCCAAAACTATGCGGTTTCATATAAAAGTGAGTGGGGTCGCCGGGCACACGAATGGAGACATGTCCTCGTGTCAAATCGCCCAAACCTAAATGATCCATGATCAAACCAGCGTCAATTAAGCGGAGTTGCGTTGGGTTAGCCATCATCAAAATCTTTAAGTATTCAAAACTGTAAGACTACCCTGAAGGCGTTACACCCACAACTGAATCCAATCACTCGCGTGACAGTGATTCTGCGGACTCTGCCTCGCGCCAAAGAAAAAAGCCGCTAGGTGGTTAAACCTAGCGGCCTTTAAACTTGCATATGGTGGAGCTGGCGGGATTTGAACCCGCGTCCACAAGTCTTTTTCGTACAGTTCTACATGTGTAGTCGTCTGATTTGTGTCTCGCCGTGTGCGTCGCGCAGCGACACGCTACGCACCCAGCCAGTACCCTTTTTTCTCACACCACCTCAAGGTACCCGAGGTGATGCCAGCCCATATGTTTTCCCTTGCAGTTAGGAAGTCTTGCGACCCCCTAGCCCAGCCTATCGGCCAACTGTTGCAAGGCTCACCGGATTAAGCGGCGAGTGCGAAACGTTCGTCGTTTGCAGTTAGTTTTT
>CAIODK010000285.1 GCA_903856995.1 uncultured Burkholderiales bacterium | reverse complement strand
GTGATGGGCCATGTGGCGCTGAAGAAACCCGACGTGCGCGAGCGCTTTGACGCCGCATGGCTGCAACTGCCCCTCATTGGCCGCTTGGCCCGTGGCTACAACGCGGCGCGCTTTGCCAGCACGCTGGCCATGCTCGCCACCGCAGGCGTCCCGATTTTGAAAGCGCTGCAAGCCGCTGCCGACACGCTGAGCAACACCGCACTCAAACGCGATGCGCAAGCCGCCTTGGTGCTGGTGCGCGAAGGTGCGCCGCTGGCCTCGGCCCTCGCACAGCACCCACGGTTTCCGCGTTTGTTGGTCATGTTCTCGCGCTTGGGTGAGCAAACCGGCACACTGCCCACCATGCTGCAACGCGCCGCCGCACAGCTGAGCCAAGAAGTACAACGCCGCGCTTTACAACTGGCGACTATCCTTGAGCCCTTGCTCATCGTCGTCATGGGTGCGATGGTGATGCTGATCGTGCTGGCGGTGATGCTGCCCATCATTCAACTCAATCAGTGGGTGAGGTAACAACATGAGCGTTTCACTAGACGGCAAATTGGTGGTGGCTATTTCTTCGCGGGCGCTGTTTGACTTCGAAGAAGAAAACCAAGTGTTTGAGCAAGGCGACGACCGCGCCTACATGAACCTACAGCTCGACCGATTGGAAACGCCGGCCAAACACGGTGTGGCGTTTTCGCTGGTGCAAAAGTTGTTGGCCTTCAATACGCCAGATGCACAACGAGTGGAGGTGGTGATCCTCTCGCGCAACGACCCCGTGAGCGGCATGCGCGTGTTCCGCTCGGCGCAGCACTACGGCTTACCCATTCAGCGCGGCAGCTTCACACGCGGGCAATCGCCTTGGCGCTATTTGCGCCCGCTTAACGCCAATTTGTTTTTGTCCACGCACTTGTCAGATGTGCGCTCCGCCCTCGATGCCGGCGTGCCTGCCGCGCAGGTGTACCCGCATTCGGCCCACGCGTCTGAGGCTCACCCACACGAGGTGCGCATTGCCTTTGACGGGGACGCGGTGTTGTTCAGCGATGAGGCGGAACGGGTCTACCAAACGCAAGGCCTAGACGCGTTTCAGCTGCATGAGAAAACGAAAGCTTCGCAACCGCTGTTGCCAGGTCCGTTCAAGCCGCTGCTCGCGGCCCTGCAAGTGTTGCAACAAGCGGGTACGCCGCACATGCGCATTCGCACCGCACTGGTCACCGCCCGCAGCGCGCCGGCGCACGAACGCGCCATTCGCACGTTGATGAACTGGAACATTGAAGTGGATGAGGCCATGTTCTTGGGCGGTCTTGCCAAGGGCGAGTTCTTGCGCGAGTTTGAACCCGACTTTTTCTTTGACGACCAAACCGGCCACATCGAATCCGCCGCTCAGCACGTCCCCTCTGGCCACGTGGCCAGCGGCGTGCGAAACACCGAAGTTTAGAAACACATGAACGCTTTCCGTACTGTCGCCTACAACGTGGCGACCAATTGGCAAAAAAGCCGATTGCAAATCAGCCGCGTCTGGGCGCTGTCACTGCCGTATTTCAAATCCGAAGAAAAATGGCGCGCTCGCTTGCTGCTGGCCGCTTGCGTGGGCTTGAACCTCGGCATGGTTTATATGATGGTCTTGCTCAACGACTGGAACCGTGTGTTCTACGACGCGCTGCAAAACCGCAATGCCGAAGTGTTTTGGCATCAGCTCGGTGTGTTCGCCATGCTGGCAACTTGCTTCATCATCGTGGCCGTGTACCGCTTCTACCTGACGCAGTTGCTCGAATTGCGTTGGCGCGCATGGATGACGCGCGACTACTTGCAACGCTGGCTCAAGGGTCATGTGTTTTACCAACTCGAACTCCAAAGCAAGAACGGCACGGACAACCCTGACCAACGGATTCAAGAAGACGTGCAGCAGTTCACGGCGGATACCGTGGGCTTATCACTGGGCTTGCTCGACGCGACGGTCACGCTGCTGAGCTTTGTAGGTATCTTGTGGCAGCTCTCAGGGGGCTTCAGCTTCGACGTGGCGGGCGACAGCTACAACATCCCCGGCTTCATGGTGTGGATGGCGTTGACCTACGCGCTGGCCGGCAGTTTGATCGGCCACTTCATAGGCCGCTCGATGGCCGCGCTCAACTTTGCGCAACAACGTTTGGAAGCCGATTTTCGTCACCACCTGATGCGCGTGCGTGAGTACAGCGAAGCCATCGCGCTCGACCGTGGTGGCCATGTGGAACGCCTGTCGCTGCAAGAGCGCTTCGCCCAAGTGCTGGACAACTTCATGCGCTTGCTGCGTGTGCAAAAGCGCTACACGTGGTTCAACTCCAGCTATGGCCAAGCGGCCGTGGTGTTCCCCATGTTGGTGGCATCACCACGCTATTTCAGCGGAGCTATTCAACTGGGTGAGTTGATGCAGATCTCCTCCGCGTTTGGGCAAGTGCAAGAGTCGCTCAGCTGGTTCATCAGCAACTACAGCCGCCTCGCCTCGTGGCAAGCCACCACGCTGCGTTTGACCAGTTTTCAAGACCAGATGTCCGCCGTCACAACGCGCACCGTTGTGGAAGGCGCTACCTCAGGCATCAACGCCTTGCACACCACGCCGTTAACGCTGTCACTGCCCAACGGGGATGTGCTGTTGGCCGACACCTCGCTCAACATCGCCGCCGGAGACACGGTGCTGATTCGTGGCCCCTCAGGCTGCGGCAAGTCCACCTTGCTGCGCGCCTTGGCCGGCATTTGGCCCTACGTGAGCGCACCCACACACGACCGCCATGGTGAGCCCATCACCTACGGACCCGTTGTGTTGCCCGAAGGCAGCGTGTTCATGCCGCAACGCCCGTACTTCCCTGAAGGCACGCTGCGCCAAGCGTTGGCCTACCCAGACAGTGCGACACACTATTCCGACGAGGCTTTGCAGAACGCGTTGTACGACGCACTGCTGCCGCACCTCGCCACCGAGCTTGACGTGGCCGGCCAATGGACGCAGCAGCTGTCCGGCGGCGAACAACAACGCCTCGCCTTGGCGCGCGTGCTGCTCAAGCGACCGCGCTGGGTGTTTGCCGACGAAGCCACCAGTGCGCTGGATGAGGCGGGTGAAAAAGTACTTTACGAAAAGCTGCTGACGATGGTGCGTGAAGAGGGCGGCGGCTTGGTGTCTATCGCTCACCGCCCCAGCGTGGCCAGCTATCACGAAACGTTGTGGCAGTTCAACCCCGCACCCGAAGGCAGTGTGGCGAAGTTTGTGCTGGTCACGAACTAACGCGCATCAAGCCTTCCAGCGCAACCAGCCTTTGGCGCGCAAATCACACGCAGGGCAAGTACCGCAGCCATAGCCCCAGTCGTGGCGGTGCGTGCGGTCGCCCATGTAGCAGGTGTGGGTGTGCTCCACGATGAGGTCCACCAACTGGTCACCTCCGTTGGTATGTGCTTTTTGACCCAGGTCATAAGCCAGCTGCCAAGTCTGGGCTTTGTCGATCCACATCAGCGGCGTCTCGATCAACAGGCGGCGGTCTAGCCCGAGTGACAACGCAATTTGCATGGCCTTCATGGTGTCGTCGCGGCAGTCGGGGTAGCCAGAGAAGTCGGTCTCGCACACGCCAGTGACGATGACGTCCAAATCACGGCGATAAGCCAAAGCCGCAGCGAGTGTGAGGAACAACAGGTTGCGGCCCGGCACGAAGGTATTGGGTAAGCCGGAGGCCTCCATCTTGAAGGCCATGTCGCGCGTGAGCGAGGTCTCGCTCACCTGCCCCAGCACGCCGAGGTCGAGCAAATGGTCATCGCCCAGCTTGTGCGCCCACTGCGGGAACTGCGCACGTATTTGTGCCAACACGTGAATGCGAGCGTCTAGCTCGACCACATGGCGCTGGCGGTAATCAAACGCCAACGTCTCCACCCGCTCGTACTGCGAGAGCGCGTAGGCCAAACAAGTGGTGGAGTCTTGACCCCCCGAGAACAAAACCAGTGCGTTGCGATGCATATATTTGAGACACTAAACTCAGCGACATGCTGATTCAAATATTTTCCCTTATCTTGCAGTTCGCCACCGGCTTAGTTGCAGGCACCTGTTTGCTGCGCCTGTACATGCATTTGCTGCGCATCAACCTGTCGGCGCGTGCGGGCAACCCGCTAGCGCCCTTTGTGTTTGCCGTGACCAACTGGATCGTGCTGCCCGTGCGGGGCTTTGTGCCCAGCCTAGGGCGTATGGACACCGGCAGTCTGGTGGCTGCCTATGCCGTGCTGTTGGCCAAACACGCGCTGCTGTGGTTGATGGCAGGCGCTACCGCCCATTGGTTGAGCTTGGTCACACAAGCGGGGTTTGAGCTCATCAGTGTGGCGCTGTCTAGCCTGATGTGGCTGGTCATTGGGTATGCCGTGATGTCGTGGTTCAACACCAGCTCGGACGTCCGCTACTTCCTGTCGCAGTTGGTGGAGCCTTTGCTGCGCCCGATTCGCCGCGTGCTGCCCCAGATGGGCGGGGTGGACTTATCGCCCATTGCACTTTTGCTGTTGCTGCAAATTGGCGACATCGTGCTGCACGGGGTGCAGGCCCAAGTGCTGTTCTAAGGCTAAGGCGCTAAGAGGCTGACATGACGATCAAAAGCTGCTGGCTGACCTGGTATGTGGTGTTGACGTCGGCCAATTTGGCGGCCCAAGTGCCCACACCAGCGCCAGCGCCTTTGCCACCTGTCAGAGTTATTGCCGCGCTCGACGTGCCGCGCTACATGGGCACTTGGTATGAGATTGCCAAATACCCCAACCGGTTCCAACGCAAGTGCGTGGCCCAGACCCGTGCTCATTATTTGGCGCAAGACGAGGGCCGCGTGCAGGTGCTCAACAGTTGCGTCACGGCTGATGGCAGCACCATTGATGCGCTCGGCTTGGCCAAGCAAGTGGGGCCCGCCACATCCCCCAAGCTGCAGGTGCGCTTTGCGCCCGCGTGGCTCAGCTGGCTTCCCATGGTTTGGGGCGACTACTGGGTGATTGACCTCGACGCCGACTACCAGTTGGCCGCGGTCAGCGACGCCAAGCGCGAGTACCTGTGGGTTCTGTCGCGCACGCCGCGCGTCAAACCAGAGCACTACAACGCCTTGTTAGAGCGCATCCAAGCACAAGGCTTTGACGTGCAGCGGCTGGAAACCACGCCACAGAAGTGAGCGTGCACTTTTAGCTCTGGGTTTTTTTCCGCAGCTCGTACAAGGTGAGCCAGCCGCCGGCCATACCGCACAAGGTGATCAAGCCAATCCCCATCATCGACAAATGATCGGGCACATGGTGGAACACGAGCCAGTCCCCCAACATCGCGAAACCAATTTGCGCATACATGTAGGACATCAACGTCCCCGCCGGTGAGCGCTCAAAAGCCAAGATCAGCAAGAAGTGCCCAATACAACCGGCAAAGCCCATGAGCACCAGCTCCAGCAGCACCTGCGTGTCGGTGACGGGTACCCAAAACCAAAACAGCGGTAAAGACGTGAGGGCGGTTCCAATCCAGGTGGTGTAGAACTGCGTGGTCATGACATCTTCGGTGCGCGTCATCTTGCTGGTGAGCAACTGAAAAGCAGTGTTCACGATGACCAAGGCCAAGGGAATGAGCAGCGGCCACCCAAACACATCCGTCCCCGGCCGCACGATGATGAGCGTGCCAATAAAGCCGCCGCATACCAACAACACACGTTGGGTGGACACATGCTCGCCCAGCATGCGCGTGGCCAACAAGGTCACCAACAAAGGCACGGTCATGATGATGGCGGTGAACTCACCCACGGGCAAAAACTTCAAGCTCGAAAACGCCAGCCCTGTGACCGTGACCAACAAGATGCCGCGTGTGATTTGTTGGCGTGGGTTCTTGGTCTTAAAAACATCGAGACCTTTGAGGGGCAACACCACCGCGGTGGTCAGCAGAGCTTGGAAAAAATAACGGCCCCAGATCGCCATCATCAGCGGTATCACGGACGTGACGCGCTTGCTGGTGGTATCTAGGATGGCAAAGCAAATCACCGCGCTCAGCAACAAGCTGATGCCGAGCATGGCCGACGGTGCTTTGGGGCGACGCATCAGACCTTGGCCTTGGCGTGGCGTTGGTGGTTGCAGCGGTCATGGCTGATGGCCAAGTTTTCTTGGTGGCTGTTGCCGCCTTCGCTCTGCGGTTGGATGTGCTCTAGCGTGGCCTCGGCATGCGCCACATGCTCACCACAGACCCAACACGGAACCACGCCATGCAATTGGCGTGAGACCGTTTTGTAGATCTTGTCGCGGGTGAGCTTGAGGCGACTCAAGAGCTGGACTTCAAACGTGCCATCAAGGTTTTTGCGTAAGCGTCAAAGTCTTGTATGGGGCGCTTGGCCACACCAGAGGCCTCAGCAGCGCGTGCCACCGCAGGGGCAATGCGCAACATCAAGCGTGTGTCAAAGGGCTTGGGGATGATGTTGTCCACACCAAAGGTCAAGTCCAAGCCGGGGTAAGCGGCGGCCACTTCATCCGTCACATCGAGTTTGGCCAAGTCGGCGATTTCGCGCACGCAGGCAATCTTCATGGCTTCGGTGATCTTGGTCGCGCCGCAATCAAGTGCACCACGGAAGATGTACGGGAAGCACAACACGTTGTTGACTTGGTTGGGGTAGTCCGAGCGGCCCGTGGCGATGATGCAATCTGGGCGCACGGCTTTGGCCAACTCTGGGCGGATCTCGGGCTCGGGGTTGGCCAAGGCCAAGATGATGGGCTGGTCAGCCATCGTCTTGACCATGTCTTGCGTTAGCACACCAGGGGCTGAACAGCCCAAGAACACGTCTGCGCCGTTGACCGCATCGGCCAAGGTGCGCAGCTCTGTTTTCTGTGCGAAGCGGGCTTTGGACGCGTCGTAGCCACCGGAGCGACCCTCAAAGATCACGCCTTTGGAGTCACACACAAAAATGTTGTCGACCTTCACGCCCAAGCCCACGAACACATCCAAACAAGCCAACGCCGCAGCACCCGCACCAGAGACAGCGACTTTGATGTGCGCCACGTCTTTGCCCACCAGCTCCAAGCCGTTCAACATGGCGGCGGCAGAGATGATGGCTGTGCCGTGCTGGTCGTCATGGAAGACGGGGATGCTCATGCGCTCGCGGAGTTTTTGTTCAATGTAGAAACACTCAGGCGCTTTGATGTCTTCAAGGTTGATGCCCCCAAAGGTAGGCTCCATGGCGGCAATGATGTCGACCAGTTTGTCGGGGTCACGTTCGTCGAGTTCGATGTCGAACACGTCAATGCCCGAGAACTTTTTGAACAAGCAACCCTTGCCCTCCATCACCGGCTTGCCGGCCAATGCACCGATATCACCCAAACCCAACACCGCTGTGCCGTTGGTGATGACGCCGACCAAATTGCCACGGCTGGTGTACTCGTAGGCGGTTTGTGGGTCTTTTTGAATTTCCAAACAGGGGTAAGCCACGCCAGGTGAATAAGCCAAACTCAAATCGTGCTGGTTATCCAAGGGATGCGTTGGCTCCACACGAATCTTGCCTTTGGTGGGCGTGCGGTGGTAGTCAAGCGCAGCCGTGCGCAATGCTTGTTCTGCTGGGGTCATCTAAAAAGTCTCCGAATTTTTCTAAAAAAGGGGGTTATCCTACCCACTCCGAGCGATGTCTGCTGGCATCCAAGCGACAAACACCCAGATGGCAACCACCGACAGCACCGCCGACCCAGCAAACGCCCACTGGGGCGAGATGGTCCACAAAGCCCCTGCGACCAAAGAGGCCGGCAAATACAAAGAACCCGTCACCAAACCGTAAATGCCCATGGCCGAGGCTCTGCGGTCAGGCTCTAAATCAGCGATGAAGGCCTTGCTCTGTGATTCATCAATGGCGTAGAAAAACCCGTACAGGGCAAACACGGCCAGCATCTCCCACTGAGTGCTGGCCACCATCAGCCACACGTTGATGAACGCATACACCGCATAGCCAAGCAGCACGATGTGCCGACGCCCCACCTTGTCGCCAAGCTTGCCCACCCACGGTGCAAACACCACGCAGGTGATGTTGAACAGCGCGTAGAGCAACACAATGTCGGTCACGCCAAAGCCTACGGCGTGGGCTTTGAGCAAAATAAACCCGAGGCTGAAATACCCCAAGGCAAACACACCCGCGGGCCACAAGAATCGTTTGAAACCCACACTCAGCTGTCGCCAGTTTTCAGCGACAGGCTCACGCACATGTGGCGTCGCGGGTTGCTCTGGAATGCGTGTGAGCATCACCACGCTCAGGACGGCAGGCACAAAGGCCACCATGAACAAGACGGCATACGTGCCGGCCGATTCACCCAGCCACCACAGCAACCCGTAAGCCACCAACGGCCCCAGCACCGCGCCCGATTTGTCGAGCGCCTTGTGCACGCCAAAGGCATGCCCTCGCGTGGCATGCCCAGCGATCGAGGACAACCAAGCATCGCGTGGGGCCCCCCTGAAGCCTTTGCCCAAACGCTCAAGAATGCGAAATAACGCCAGCCCCGCAAGCGAAGAAGAGACCAATAAAATTAACTTCGCGAGCGTGGAAAACCCATAGCCAGCAATGACAAATACCTTGCGCTTGCCGGACCGGTCAGACATCCAGCCGGCCCAATACTGCAGCGACGAGGCCGACAAATCAGCCAGACCTTCGATGAGCCCCAACAACGCGGCTGATGCCCCAGCGATGGTGGTAAAAAAGATTGCGAAGACCGAAAAAATCATTTCCGAGCTCAGATCCGTCAAGAAACTCACCACCCCCAACTTGATGATGTCGGGGTGAAGCTTCTCTTGCTGATGGCTCTCTGGCTGGTTCATGGTGTGTTGATTTTGTCCCATTCAATGCCGAGGCACGCGCCCTAGGCGCGGGGTACATACACTTATGCCCTGTTCACGCACACGTCCACGCCCCCACACCATGCAAGCACTGCTCAACGCCATCGCCACGATGGCCCTGCCCACCGACGCGCAACGCGTTTTTCATGGCCGTGGGGGCTTGCATCTGGGTTGCGAACAGTGGGCGCTGGACGCCTTCCCGCCCGTCTTGTTGCTCACCAGCTTCCAAGCCGTGCCTGAGGCCGAACTCGCCACCGTCGGTGCAGCCCTGTTGGCCCGATGGCAACAAATAGCCCCGAACGAGCCGCTCAACTGGGTGTTTCAGTGCCGTGCCGAAGGCCACATCGAAACCCGCTTGATCAGCGGCAGCGTGCCCGAACCCCATGTGGTGACCGAGCACGGTGCGCGTTTTCGGGTGCATGTGCTCAAAGGCCAAAACCACGGTTTGTTTCTTGACATGGCCGAAGGCCGTGCCTGGGTGCGGCAATGGGTGCGCGACTACCCGCCCACACAGCCGCGCCTGAAAGTGCTCAACCTGTTTGCCTACACCTGTGCCTTCTCGGTGGTGGCACTGCAAGCCGGTGCCAAACAAGTGGTGAACCTAGACATGAGCCAGCCCGCCCTTGCCATCGGCCAGCAAAACCACCAGCTCAATGGCATCAGCACCGGTGCGAGCTTTTTGGCGCATGACATTTTTAAAACCTGGGGCAAGATCACGCGCGGCGGGCCTTATGGCTTGGTCATCGTCGACCCACCCAGCTACCAAAAAGGCAGCTTTGTCGCCACCAAAGACTACGCCCGCCTGATGCGTCGCTTGCCCGAGTTATTGGCCCCCGGCGGCCATGCACTGCTGTGCTTGAACGCACCCGAGCTGGGCTTGGCTTTCTTGCAAGACCAAATGAAGGAGCTGGCCCCCGAACTAAACTTTGTGCAACGTGTGGCCAACCCCGCTGTATTTGCCGATGTGTCGCCCGAGCGCTCGCTCAAAGTGCTGGCGTATCAGCTCCCCCCCTTACCTGAGAAGCTATGAGATCCCACATCGCCATCGTCAACGTCGACAACTGCGACTCTTGGACCCGCTACCGCAGCGGCCTGTGCAACACCTGCGCAGCCAACTGCTGCACCATGCCTGTCGAAGTGAAACTGCCAGACTTGGTGCGCCTAGGCTTGGTCGACCCATTTGAGGCCGAGCACGAAGAGCCAAAGCAAATCGGCAAACGCCTACAAAAGGCGGGGTTGATCGAACGCTTCAATTTCAAAAACAGCATCTTCACCCTGCCGAGACGCTCCAGCGGTGACTGCGAATACCTCGATGCCAAAACACGGCGTTGCACCGTGTATGAAAAAAGGCCCAACACCTGCCGGTTGCATCCGCAAGTGGGGCCTAGGCCTGGGTATTGCCCGTATGGGGCCGTGCGCTAACGCGACGACTGCAGAACCTCGTCGGGCTC
>CAIODK010000284.1 GCA_903856995.1 uncultured Burkholderiales bacterium | reverse complement strand
GGCAGGTATCCAAAACGGCATGGGCGTTGTGCATGAGGCACTGGTTTTGCCGGGGCTCAACGAATACGACGGCGATGCCATCATCCGCACCGTTCATACCGGCGAACTGGTCAAGCCCACAACCCCCGCGGGCTACACACAGTATTTCCGCCTACTGCGCGACGGGCTCACGCAGTGGATGGCGGGCGTCGTCACCCCACGAGGCATGCCTAGTTATGTAGAGTTTGTGCGAGGCGTGACGTCAGCCCTAGACATGATTCGACAACAGCATGTGGGCAATGTGCTTTTGGTCTCCAGCGGCGGTCCGATTGCCACCGCCGTGGCTCATGTCATGAAGGCGAGCCCCGAAACTAGCATCGAACTCAACATGCGGATCCGCAACAGTGCGGTGAGTGAATTCAGCTTCAACCCCAAACGCCATAGCCTGATCGCCTTCAACCACGTATCGCATTTAGATTCGCCCAGCCACAAAGACTGGATCACCTTCGCTTAAGGGGATTAAACGCGCACCGTGCTCAACGGCAGCGCGACCAACTCTTTGAGCAACAGCGCCAGTTGCTCTCCAGCGCTTTGCACCAAGGCTTCGCCCTTGGCCTGCGTCGCAGCTGCGGCGTTACCGGCTGCCCCTTGCGGGTTGTAGTCCTGCATATGCCAACCGAACTTGGCGCTTTTGCCATTACCCAGCACTGCGTACTGCTTGGCCCGGTCTTGCGACGTGGAGGGAAAGTTTTGGGCTTGCGCCATATCCACATGCGCGGGTGAAAGCGCCAGCATCATCGACGTCTCGATATCGCCAGCGTGGATGCCAAATCGGTGCTCGTCATCTGAGAACTGCGCCATCACCTCAGCATCCAAAGGCAAGCTGTACCAACTGCTGCTGTACACAATCAGGCCGTGCTTCGCGCGTAGCTCCCGAGCCACCACATCCATCAGCCCTACATTGCCACCATGGGCATTGAACATCAGCAACTTTTTAACGCCTGCGCGAGCCACCGATGCACCGATGTCGCACCACACTTGAATCAGCGTTTGCGGCGACATATGCAAAGTCCCCGCAAAGGCCGTGTGCTCCGTGCTCAAACCCACGGTTTGCGTGGGCAACACCAACACAGGGTCCGTCGGGCCTAGGTGCGTCAACGCAGCGCTCACCACGCCATCCACCAACACCGAGTCGACGGACAACGGTAAGTGCGGGCCATGCTGCTCTGTCGCCCCCAAGGGCAAGACGGCCAAGGCACGCGCCGGATCAAGCGCAGCAAAGTCGCGGGTATTGAGGTTGGCCCAACGGTGTGAGGCCAAAGCTTGCAAAGCGTGTGTGCTGGTGTGCGCAGTCATAGACGCCATCTTACTTTCCTTACCTGTGTTGTGTTGCACACGAGGCCCCATGGCTAGGTAACATCGGGCGCATGCTCAAATTTGTCTTGCGTCTGGTCGGCGCTGCTCACAACACACCCATTCACCCCAGCACCACAGCGGTGATTGCCAAAGCTTTCGCCCTGCTGGCTTTGGGCGGTTGGGCTTTTGCTGCACCCAGTTTTGCGCAAAGTGGGCCGAGCGCCTTGGTCACGACACCGCAGCTACGCGCCGAATTCATCGCTCATGCGCCGCAAGGTGTGCAAGCAGGGCAACCGCTTTGGGTAGGGCTGCAGCTCACCCACCAGCCCGAATGGCACACCTACTGGCGAAACCCCGGCGACTCTGGCTTGCCCACGCAACTCGAGCTCAACTTACCCGCAGGCATCACCGCTGGCGATGTGCAATGGCCGCTGCCGAACAAACTCAAAGCGGGCCACTTAACCAACTACGGCTTTGAGAAAACTGTCTTGCTCGTCGTGCCCCTCACCGTGTCAAAGCAGTTCAAGCCCAATGCGGCCCTGAAGCTGGACCTTCAACTGCATGCCAATTGGTTGGTATGCCGGCTGGAATGCATCCCGCAAGAGGGTGACTTTGCCTTAGGCATTCCTGTCAACAGCAGCTTTGCACCGCAGCGCGCGGCATTCGAGGCCGTGCTAGGGCAACAGCCCCAAACCTTGCCCGCAGCCAAAGCCATCAGCAGCTTTGAAGCACAACGCTTGGTACTGCAAATCAGTGGACT
>CAIODK010000283.1 GCA_903856995.1 uncultured Burkholderiales bacterium | reverse complement strand
ATTCGCAAAGCGGTTCTTGGGCATTTGGTTAGCCCCCGAAACCTCGCAGCGCAAACTTCGCCAGCAGCTGCTGGCAGGCGCCCAGCCATGAAGCTGGGCAGATATGACGCACGGCCGATGGTATGGTGTTCTTGACATGCAGTTTTTGAAACCATTCAACACACCCATCACCGAGTGGCAAGGTCGCAGTGTGTGGCTGATTGGCGCATCCAGCGGCATTGGTTTGGCCACAGCCAAAGCGCTGCACGCAGCAGGGGCACACGTGGTGGTTTCGGCGCGCAAGGCCGAGTTGCTGCAACAGTTTGTGGACGCCCATCCCGGCGCTCAAACCGTGATGCTGGACGTGAGCGATCCAGCGGCCGTGGCACAAGCCGCTCAGGACGTGCAAGCGCAGCAAGGCTTGGACGTGGTGATGTACTGCGCAGGCTACTACCAAGCCATGCGTGCGACCAACTACGCACTGGCCGACATGTTGCGCCACCTCGATGTCAACTACACCGGCGCACTCCGCGTGCTAGACGCCGTACTTCCCCCATTGCTGGCACAGGGCTCGGGTCACCTCAGCTTTATTTCCAGCGTCGCTGGTTTTCGTGGCTTGCCCCAGAGCTTGGCCTACGGCCCCACCAAAGCGGCGCTCATCAACTTGGCCGAAACCTTGTATTACGACCTTTCGCCACACGGCGTGGGCGTGAGCTTGATCAACCCGGGCTTTGTGGAAACCCCTCTGGTGGCAGGCAACGACTTTCCAATGCCTGCGCTCATCACGCCTGACAAAGCTGCCCGTGAGATTCTCAACGGTTGGCGCAAGGGTGAATTCCACATTCACTTTCCCAAGCGCTTCACACGCATGCTGCTGTTGCTCCGCATGCTGCCTTACCGGTGGTATTTTGCTTTGGTGCGCCGCGGCACGGGCATGTGATGACAGACACGCCAGAAGCCGCCATCCAACGCGTGGCGCATTTCTTCGAACATCTCAAGCCCGCTGACGTGGCAAGCATGGCCGAGCTCTACACGTCCGACGCTCAATTCAAAGACCCCTTCAACGACGTGCAGGGCTTGCCTGCGATTGAGCGCATTTTTGCCCACATGTTTGAGGCGGTGCATGCGCCACGTTTTGTGATCACAACCCAAGTGCTACAAGGTGCGCACTGTTTTATGACTTGGGATTTCTTGTTCGTCATGCCCCGCGTGGCGTCAGGTAAAACACAAACCATCCGCGGAGCCACGCACTTTGTGTTGCGCCAAGAAGCCGGGGTGTGGCGCGTAGCCGTGCACCGCGACTATTGGGATGCCGCCGAAGA
Organism: uncultured Burkholderiales bacterium; assembly: GCA_903856995.1. Lineage (GTDB taxonomy): Bacteria > Pseudomonadota > Gammaproteobacteria > Burkholderiales > Burkholderiaceae_C > Limnohabitans. The sequence goes on along the minus strand of CAIODK010000283.1, from coordinate 1,815 downwards.
GTTGTATGAAAAGCTGCCCGTGCTCGGCAGCTTGATGCGTTGGCTTAAGAAGCGCGCCAACAGTTAAACAGGCACTGTCTCGATGAAGCTTTGACGTTGCGCCAAACGTTCGTACAAGGCGCCAAGATTGGGGTGGCGTCCACGCCAATCGATGTTGGGGAAACGGAAATCAAGATAGCCCAAGGCGGCTCCCACCGCGATGTCGGCCAAGCTCAAGTGAATGCCCACGCAATTGCTGCGCTCAGCCAAGGCACGGTCCATGGCGATCAAGCTGTCGTCAATTTTCCCCATTTGTCGGGCAATCCACGCGGGGCTGCGTTCACTGTCTTTGCGACCGGGCCATGTGGCTTCGAGTCGTGCCAGGATAGACGCATCCAACAAACCATCGGCCAAGGCCTCCCATGTTTTGACTTCGGCCCGCTCACGTCCACTGCTGGGTATGAGCTTGCCAACCGGCGAGAGGGTGTCCAAGTATTCGACGATGACGCGAGAGTCAAACAAGGCCTCGCCGCCATCCATGATCAAGCAAGGCACTTTGCCCAAGGGGTTTGCGTCCGTGATGGTCGTGTCGGTCGCCCAAACGTCTTCGAGCACGAACTGGTAGTCCAGTTTTTTCTCAGCCATGACGATGCGAACTTTGCGCACATAGGGACTGCCAATTGAACCGATCAATTTCATACGTTCTTTACAAATTTATTGAAACCATAGTTTATCTAGCTTGCGTATACATGTCCCTAGGTCCAAGCACCTAAAATTGGGGTATGAGCAACACCACCAGCACCCTCCAAGCCATTTCACAAGTCACCGCCCTGTCGCCACTTGACGGCCGCTACGCGAGCAAAGTCGCGGCCCTGCGCCCTTTGATGAGCGAGCAAGGCTATATGCACCGTCGCGTGCAAGTGGAAATTGCATGGTTCATCGCCCTCAGCGATGCTGGCTTTGCTGAATTTAAGCCCTTGAGCGCCATGTCACGCGAGTACCTGCTGAGCTTGGTCACCAACTTCAGCACCGAAGACGCACTGGCCATCAAAGACGAAGAAAAAGTCACCAATCACGATGTGAAGGCTGTGGAGTATTGGATTAAGAAGAAATTCAAAGGCCACGCCGAACTCGAAGCGGCTTCTGAATTTGTGCACTTTGCGTGCACCAGCGAAGACATCAACAACACCAGCCACGCCTTGCAACTGCAAGCCGGCCGCGACGAGGTGATCTTGCCCGGGCTAGACGGCTTGATCGCCAAGTTGCGCGAGATGGCACACGCCTTCGCCGATGTGCCCATGCTCAGCCGCACCCACGGTCAAACCGCCAGCCCCACCACGGTGGGCAAAGAAATCGCCAACGTGGTAGTGCGCCTCAAGCAAGTGCGCGAGCGTATAGCTGGCGTGCACATCATGGCCAAGATGAACGGCGCTGTGGGCAACTACAACGCCCACATGAGCGCCTGGCCTGACTTCGACTGGGAAGCCTTCAGTCGCCACGTGGTCGAAACCCCCGCGCCTTTGGGCCTAGGCCTGACGTTCCAGCCCTACAGCATTCAAATCGAACACCACGACTACATGGCCGAGTTGTTCGACGCCATGGCCCGCGCCAACACCATCCTGATCGACTGGTCACGCGATGTGTGGGGCTATGTGTCTTTGGGTTACTTCAAACAACGTCTGAAGGCTGGCGAAATTGGCTCGTCCACCATGCCGCACAAAGTCAACCCGATTGACTTTGAAAACGCCGAAGGCAATTTGGGCTTGGCCAACGCCGTACTCAAACACCTGAGCGAAAAGCTCCCCATCAGCCGCTGGCAGCGTGACCTGACCGACT
>CAIODK010000282.1 GCA_903856995.1 uncultured Burkholderiales bacterium | reverse complement strand
GGCCGTCTGACGGCTCGCCAGATTGAAGCTGCACGTCGTGCAATTTCCCGTCACGTGAAGCGTGGCGGCCGTATCTGGATCCGCGTGTTCCCCGACAAGCCGATTTCCCAAAAGCCTGCTGAAGTGCGTATGGGTAACGGTAAAGGTAACCCCGAGTACTACGTGGCAGAAATCCAACCCGGCAAGGTCCTCTACGAAATCGTAGGCGTCCCTGAAGAGTTGGCCCGTGAAGCATTCCGTTTGGCCGCTGCAAAGCTGCCCTTGCGCACCACATTCGTGGCACGCATGATCGGCCAGTAATTCAGGAGAAATAAGAAATGAAAGCTGCTGAACTGCGCCAAAAAGACGTTGCCGGCCTCGAAGTGGAAGTCAAAGAGTTGCAAAAAGCTCACTTTGGCTTGCGCATGCAAAAAGGTACGCAACAACTCAACAACACGTCACAACTGCGTTCTACACGTCGCAGTATTGCCCGTGCTAAGACCATTCTTGCTGAAAAGCAAGCCGTTGCAACCCCGAAAGCTTAAGGAGCAAACATGACGGAAGCTAAAAAATCCCTCAAACGCACCTTGATTGGCAAGGTGGTTAGCGACAAGCGCGCTAAAACTGTGACTGTTCTCGTCGAGCGTCGTGTCAAACACGCCCTCTACGGCAAGATCGTTGGTAAGTCGAGTAAGTATCACGCTCATGACGAAACAGGTGCATACCACCTGGGTGACATGATCGAGATCACTGAAAGCAAGCCAATCTCGAAAACCAAAAACTGGGTCGTGACCCGTTTGGTTGAGAAAGCTGCAGCGGTTTAAATACCAAAGAGCTTCTGCTCTGCAAGGCTAAAGAAAACGACCCACAATGTGGGTCGTTTTTCATTTGTAACGTCATTTATTGGAGCCCCCATGATCAAAGTCGGAGATACCCTGCCTCACACCACACTGATGGAGTATTCGGACGTCGAAGGCGAAGGCTGTAGCCTTGGCCCTAACGCGGTGGATGTGGCTAAGGCCAGCGCTGGGAAAACTATTGCTTTGTTTGCATTGCCTGGCGCTTTCACACCAACCTGCTCTGCCAAACATGTGCCAGGCTATCTCGCTGCATTTGAGGCCTTCAAAGCTGCTGGCGTGGATGAAATCTGGTGCGTCAGCGTGAATGATGCCTTCGTCATGGGTGCATGGGCGCGTGATCAACACACACAAGGCAAAGTACGCATGCTCGCTGACGGCAGTGCCGACTTTGCGAAAGCCACTGGCTTGGTCTTAGATCTGACTGCAAAAGGCATGGGCGTGCGCAGCGACCGTTATTCCATGTTGGTCAAGGATGGCAAGGTCATGACCTTGAACGCCGAAGCCCCAGGCAAATTTGAAGTTAGCAACGCTGAAACGCTGCTCGCACAAGCCAAAGCTTGATCGGCATAAAAAACCGCGCCGATGAGCGCGGTTTTTTTATGGCGTAGACACATCAACCCATCGTCACCAAGCGAAACACCGCATAACAACAAGCGGCAAAGATGCTGAGTGCAAAGATGCGTGACGTCCATGTATCGCGTGATGCATGGGCCTCGGTTTGTAAATTTTTATCCCCTGTCACCATGGGGGTAATCAGGTCATCTTGCTTGATCAATTTGTAATAAAGCACCGTTGCCACGTGCAAGCACATCAAAATAATGAGCAACACTTGGCCGATTTCACTGTGATATTCAGTCGCCAACTCCACCCAATGAGACGGGACTAGTTGAGCCCACGGCCCAGCGTTAGAAATATCATCATCGCTCATGAAGCCACTGAACACTTGCAGCAGTAAGACACCGAGCATCGTCAAAACAGACAAAGCCCCAAGCGGGTTGTGGCCCACATGCGTTGTGGCGCTTCGAGCGCGTAGGGCCTGCACATAAGCAATAAATTTGGCAGGGGTAGGTACGAAATTCACAAATCGAGACCAGTGACCGCCAACGAGCCCCCAAGCCAAGCGAAACAACACCAGTGACAGCACCGTGTAGCCAAGCCAAAAATGAATTTGCATGGCCTCGCCCTCGATCTCACTGGTGATGTACAACCCAGCGATGGTCAAGATAAGAGCGATATGGAAAAGTCGTGTGGGGAGATCCCAAACGCGGACGCGGTGCGTGGTGTGTGTGGTGTGCATATTTGTAACTATAGAGTCAAAAGACAAACAGCTCCAAAATCCCTAAACTAATATGGTTTTCAAAAAATACTTTCAACCCAAATGGACCTGTGCATGAAAAAACTTCTCTTATCTTTGATCACACTTGGTGCTGTCACGATCAGCTTTTCTGCTTCAGCGCAGTTTGCGAAACCAGAAGACGCGATCAAGTACCGTAAATCAGCTTTGACAGTGATGGGCACACATAACGCTCGTCTGGCGGCTATGGTGAATGGCAAAGTGCCGTTCGATGCCAAATCTGCCGCAGAGAATGCAGAAATTGTCGCCGACATGGCCAAGTTACCTTGGGCGGCTTTCGGTGAAGGCACCGATACGGGCGACACAAAAGCCAAGCCAGAGGTGTGGAAGCAAAGCGCCAAATTCAAAGAAGCGGCAGACAAGTTGCAGGCTGAAACTGTCAAGCTACTCGCGGCCAGCAAAACAGGCAAAGAAGACGCCTTCAAGACCGCGTTCTCTGCCACCGCAGGCGCCTGCAAGTCATGCCACGATGACTTCAGAGCCAAGTAATTAGCGCACGTGAATTAGATGATGTGTTGTTGCCGCAGTCGTGCAACAGCCATCTCATCGAGTTGAAGAAGATCTCGCAACACCTCATCCGTGTGTTGGCCCAGCGTCGGCGGCGCTAAATCAGTGCGCACTGGGGTGGCGCTGAGCTTCATGGGGCTGGCCACCAACTCAACCGACCCACTGGCTGGGTGTTGCCATGTGGTCACCATCTCACGTGAGCGAATGTGTGGGTCAGCAAACACTTCGGCCAAGTTGTTGATCGCACCGCAAGGAACCTTAGCGGCTTCTAACGCCG
>CAIODK010000281.1 GCA_903856995.1 uncultured Burkholderiales bacterium | reverse complement strand
TGAAAGTTGACACACATCAACGAGTTGGGATTTGCGCCGCGCCGGAGGCGGGAGCTGCGGGGACTGGCACAGCCGACGTGGCTCCCGAAGCCGCTGCAGCCGGCGCCGAAACCGCCGCCGACTCCAGCACACTGCCGGTGCTGCTGCTTGGACGCTGGTTGCCAAAATAGGCCAGTGCCAAAGTGCAGACAAAGAACACGGCGGCCAAAACGGCGGTGGTGCGCGACAAGAAGTTCGCGCTGCCGCTGGCACCAAACAGGCTGCCCGAGCCGCCGCTGCCAAAGGCCGCGCCCATGTCAGCGCCCTTGCCGTGCTGCACCAAAATCAGACCGATCATCCCCAGGGCCGCAAGCATTTGCAGAGCCAATACGATGGTGAGAAAAACATTCATTGAAAAAACTCCTGATGGGATAACTTGAGAGAACGAACTTTCATGACTCGGCGCGCTTCGCGGCCGCAGCATGAACGTGAGCGAGGATCATCGTGCGGCTATTGAGCTGCTGCAATGATGGTCAAAAAATCGGCCGACTTGAGGGCGGCACCACCGATCAGGCCACCATCGATGTCGGCTTGCGCCAGCAGTTGCTCGGCGTTGGCCGCATTCATGCTGCCACCGTACAAAATGTGCACACGCTCCCAATGCTCGGTCGCGGCCTTCAACTGGGCTCGCAGCACAGCATGTACCGCCTGCGCTTGCGCTGGCGATGCCGTTTGACCCGTGCCAATGGCCCACACAGGCTCATACGCCACCACGATTTCGCTGATGCAATGACCGTTGGTATGAATCACAGCAGCCAATTGCCGCTTGACCACTTCTTCTGTCTTGCCCGCTTCACGCTCAGCCAAAGTTTCGCCCACACAGACGATGGGCGTGATACCCGCCGACAAAGCACGTTGCGCTTTGTACGCCACCTGCTCATCGGTTTCACCATAGTGCTGACGACGCTCTGAGTGCCCAACAATGGCGTATCGCACGGCAAAGTCTTTCAACATAGCCGCAGATGTTTCGCCTGTGTAAGCGCCCTGCTCATGCGCAGACACATCTTGGGAACCCAAATCAATGCCTGAGCCTTTGACGAGTTGCTGCACTTGCGACAAATACGCCGCAGGCACGCACACCGCCACTAGCGCGTGTTTACCGCCCAAGGCTTGCGCCAAACCCTGCTGCACACCGTGCACCAACGCCTCATTGGCAGCCAAGCCGCCATTCATCTTCCAGTTGCCTGCGATGAGTTTTTGCTTCATCACATACTCCAAGTCAAAACAATTTTGCCAATGTGCTGACCCGACTCCATCAACCGGTGCGCGTTAGCAGCGCCATCGGCAGATGCCGCATCAAAGGTCGAATGGATCACGGGCTTGATACGCCCAGCCTCGATCAAAGGCCACACCTGTTCACGCAAGTGGCGCGCAATCGCAGCCTTGAACGACACAGGACGGGGACGTAAGGTCGACCCAGTGATGCTCAAACGGCGACGCAACACCAAGCCTGCATTAAAGCTACTCTTGACGCCACCTTGCACCGCGATGATGACTAAGCGCCCATCTTCGGCCAAACACTCAACCTCGCGTGCCACATAGTCGCCAGCGACCATGTCGAGCACCACATCCACGCCTTTGCCGTCCGTCAGGCGTTTCACCTCGGCTGCAAAGTCGTGCGTTTTGTAATTAATGGCATGGTCTGCACCCAACGCGACACAAGCCGCACATTTGTCGTCACTACCCGCCGTCACGATGACGGTGGCTCCCATGGCTTTCGCCATTTGAATCGCTGTCACACCAATGCCGCTAGAACCGCCTTGCACCAACAACGCTTCACCCGCTTGCAAACGCGCACGGTCAAATACATTGCTCCACACAGTGAAAAATGTCTCTGGCAACGAAGCTGCCTCAACATCGCTCAACCCTTTGGGGACTGGCAAACACTGACCCACAGGCGCCACACAATATTGCGCATAACCGCCACCAGCCACCAAGGCGCACACACGGTCACCGACACGCAAGCCCGCAGCTGCCAAGGCCGCTGCATCGCCCGATTCAATGACCCCTGCCACCTCCAACCCTGGTACATCGGATGCACCAGGAGGCACCGGGTAATTGCCGGTTCGTTGCAACACGTCAGGGCGGTTCACGCCACTGGCGCTGACACGAATCAACAACTCACCCTCGCCTGCCCGCGGCATAGGCCGCTGGGCAGAGCGCAACACCTCAGGGGTGCCGGGCGTGGAGATCTCAACGATGTGCATCATCTGAGTGAACGCATCAAACCTTTTTAGGCTTGTGGGGCTGCGTCGTGTGCGTGATCCGCTTGAGGGCGATCCATCAAGGCCTTCATCGACAACTTGACGCGACCCTTTTCGTCGGTCTCGAGCACTTTCACGCGCACGATTTGGCCTTCGCTCAGGTAGTCAGTGACCTTCTCGACACGTTCGTGTGCGATCTGGCTGATGTGCAACAAACCGTCTTTGCCTGGCAACAAGTTGACCAAAGCACCGAAATCCAAAATTTTGGTGATCGGGCCTTCGTAGACCTTGCCGATTTCGACTTCAGCGGTGATCTCTTCGATGCGACGCTTGGCTTCTTCAGCCTTAGCGCCGTCAGTCGCAGCGATCGTGATAGTGCCGTCTTCGTTGATGTTGATCTGAGTACCAGTTTCTTCGGTCAACGCACGGATGGTGGCGCCGCCTTTACCGATCACGTCACGAATCTTCTCAGGGTTGATCTTCATGGTGAACAACTTAGGTGCGAAATCAGACACTTCTGTCTTGGCTTCGCCCATCGCTTCTTGCATCTTGTCCAAGATGTGCATACGGGCTTCTTTGGCTTGGGCCAATGCAACCTGCATGATTTCTTTGGTGATACCTTGAATCTTGATGTCCATTTGCAAAGCGGTAATACCGTTGGTGGTACCGGCCACTTTGAAGTCCATGTCGCCCAAGTGATCTTCGTCACCCAAGATGTCAGTCAACACAGCAAAACGGTTGCCGTCTTTGATCAAGCCCATGGCGATGCCAGCCACGTGCGCTTTCATAGGCACGCCAGCGTCCATCATGGACAAGCAGCCACCGCAGACCGAAGCCATGGATGAAGAACCGTTGGATTCTGTGATCTCAGACACCACGCGCATGGTGTATGGAAACTCTTCTTTGGATGGCAATACAGCCATCAAAGCACGTTTGGCCAAACGACCGTGACCGATTTCGCGGCGCTTGGTCGAACCCATACGACCCACTTCGCCAGTGGCGAACGGAGGCATGTTGTAGTGCATCATGAAGCGGTCTTCATACTCACCAGCCAAAGCATCAATGCGTTGTGCATCGCGCTCGGTACCCAAAGTGGTCACCACCAAAGCCTGGGTTTCGCCGCGCGTGAACAAGGCAGAACCGTGGGTGCGTGGCAACACGCTGTTACGGATTTCGATTGGACGCACAGTACGTGTGTCGCGACCGTCGATGCGTGGCTCGCCTGACAAGATTTGGCTACGAACGATGTGCGCTTCGATGTCGAACAACATGCTTTCAACTTTGACTGCATCGAACTCAACGCCGTCAGCCTTCAAACCACCCATCACAGCACCGTAGGCTTCACGGCAAGCGTGTGTACGGGATTGTTTGTTGCGGATTTGGTAGGCGGCGCGCAGCTTGGCTTCGGCCTGGGCAGTGACCTTGGCGATCAGTGGCTCATCCTTGGCTGGTGCAGTCCAGTCCCAAGCTGGCTTGCCAGCGTCACGGACCAATTCATGAATCGCACTGATCGCGATATTGCCTTGCTCATGGCCGAACACCACAGCACCCAACATGATTTCTTCTGACAGCTGTTGAGCCTCAGACTCCACCATCAACACAGCAGCTTCAGTGCCAGCGACCACGAGGTCCATCTGACTGTCTTTGCGCTGAGTTTGACCTGGGTTCAAGACGTATTCGCCATTGATGTAACCCACGCGAGCGGCACCGATCGGGCCGTTGAAAGGGATGCCAGAGATGCTCAACGCAGCAGACACAGCGATCAAAGCAGCGATGTCAGCGTCAACTTCTGGGTTCAACGACACCGTGTGGATCACCACGTGCACGTCGTTGTAGAAACCTTCTGGGAACAAAGGACGGATGGGGCGGTCGATCAGACGACTGGTCAATGTCTCGTGCTCGCTAGGCTTGGCTTCGCGTTTGAAAAAGCTGCCGGGGATCTTGCCTGCGGCGTAAGTTTTCTCAATGTAATCAACGGTCAAGGGGAAGAAGTCTTGACCAGCTTTGGCGATCTTCGAGCCCACGACGGTGGCCAAAACCACGGTGTCGTCCATGTTGACGAGCACAGCGCCGCCAGCTTGACGAGCAACTTCGCCGGTTTCCATGGTGACCGTGTGTTGGCCCCATTGGAATGTCTTTGTAACTTTGTTGAAAATTGACATTTGTTTTTCCTATTGAAATTTGGCAGAACCCAGTGCAGCACACGATGCCATTCCAGAAAAGCAGGTTCTCTTTTGGAATGACACAGCTTCGATCTGCGCCTCGTTTTCGTGCCGGTTGTGAAAAAAAGGGTGTTTAAAAGTGCAAAACGCCTGAGCTTATTGAAAACTCAGGCGTTTGTCGCGAGAACTTTAGCGGTTACTTGCGCAGGCCAAGCTTGGCGATGAGAGCAGCGTAACGGTCAAAGTTTTTTGACTTGAGGTAGTCGAGCAATTTACGACGACGGCTCACCATGCGCAACAAGCCACGGCGACCGTGGTGGTCTTTGGCGTGTTGTTTAAAGTGAGGTGTGAGCTCGTTGATACGAGCAGTCAACAAGCCCACTTGGACTTCTGGACTACCTGTATCGCCAGCGGCGCGCGCGTTGTCATTGACGACTTCAGCAATTTTTGCTTTTAACATTGTTTTTCCTTAAATATTTGACTTGCGTGACACCGTGGAAGTTGGTGCAACGTGCTTGCTTGACCTAAAAAGTAAAGCCTTAAGAGTATAGCAGGCCTCAATCAGGCCAAGTCTGCCAGCGGCCAGCGTGGTTTGACGTCAAAGCTGTAACGCGGCTGCGCTTGCGCCAAACCACCCTCTCCGCTTTGCAAACGCATCGCGGCAGCCATGGCGATCATGGCCCCGTTGTCGGTACACAAATGCAGCTCGGGGTAATGCACCCGCACACCTTGGCGTTGGCAAACGGTGTTGAGTTGCTCGCGCAAGTGCCGATTGGCCCCTACCCCGCCAGCCACCACCAACCGTTTCAAACCCGTTTCACGCAAGGCAGTAAGCGACTTCTTTACAAGCACATCCACGATGGCCGCCTCCGTCGACGCAGCCAAATCCGCCTTGCGCAGCTCAAAATCGTCCCCTAGTTTTTTGGCTTGCATCATCACGGCGGTTTTGAGGCCGGCGAAGGAAAAATCCAAATTACCGCTGTGCAGCAAGGGACGGGGCAGCTTGAACGCAGCAGGGTCGCCCTGCTCCGCCAGTTTGGAAAGTGCAGGACCGCCGGGATAGCCCAAACCCATCAATTTGGCCGACTTGTCAAAGGCCTCACCCGCGGCATCGTCAATCGACTCGCCCAATAAGGCATATCGACCCACGCCGTCCACCCGCATCAGTTGTGTGTGACCGCCGGACACTAAGAGCGCCACAAATGGGAACTCAGGCGGATCCTCACTCAAAAACGGAGAAAGCAAGTGGCCTTCCAAGTGATGCACGCCCAGCACGGGCTTGTTCAAGGCCGCCCCCAAGGCGCATGCCACGCCAGCACCCACCAACAACGCCCCAGCCAAGCCAGGGCCGCGGGTATAGGCCACCACATCAATGTCCTGCAAGGCATGCTTGGCCTCGGCCAACACCTCGCGCGCCAGCGGAATCACCCGGCGAATGTGATCCCGACTGGCCAACTCGGGTACCACCCCGCCATAGGCCACATGCATGGCCACTTGGCTGTAAAGGGCGTGCGACAACAAGGTGGGCAAAGTTTGACCCTCTAAGCAGACCAACGCCACACCTGTTTCGTCGCAAGAAGATTCAATACCGAGAATGAGCATAAGCCGCTAAGTTTATGCGCTGGGCCCGATGGTCCCTTGGTCCTAGTCGGCCCCGACTTTCAAATCGCGGTCAGCAGCGGCATCCGCTTGCACCAAAGGCACGCCGATCAGCGGGCCGGTCACAGCGCGATTGGCCGTCATCTGGGTGTTGATCGGTGCAGCAAATCCCAAAGCCAGCACAGCGGTTACCAGATGCACGTAGTTCAGTTGGGACAGGCGTTGACGTACCCAAGCGGCACCCGCGTGAGGCTCGGCCCTCCTAAAGTAGGGCTGCCCAGTGCGTGCGGTCTGAGCCTTGGAAAGCGGATTCAAAGGGCGGACTTCGCTCAGACTCACTTGAACCGCACCCGTAGGGGTGATGAGCTGCACTTGGGGTGTCTTGGCGGCTTGGGGGACCTCGACTTGGGGTGTCTCGGCTTGCGCCACAGAACTCGGAGCAAGCAACTCGAACCCCATCTTTGCGTAGGCTGCGTCGATCAACTGCCGATTCAAAGCTGAGTTATTTGTTTCAATGAGCGCAAATGAATCATCGAAACGCTCCGCGCGGCCAACCTGAAGAAAACTGAAATGGTTGCGTTCAAAACGGTCCAATTGTTGGTTGACCGCCCCCACCACTTCCTGAATATTTTGCATCCGCACCTCAGGATCAATCACGGCGCGGTTTGAAGCAAAAGGATCGGCAGCGACCAACTGACGATTTGATGCGGCGGCGTCATCCTCTAGGCTTTGCCGGTTTTCCTCGCTGGCAGAGGACTGGGTTTTCTGAAGATTCAGTTGCGCATCGTCGCCACCCATATGCTGCCTATTTTTCACATCCTCGTTGCTCGCGACATTCTGAAGGTTCAGGTCATCCGTCGCGTTATGACCGACGATCTCCACCATCTCTTGGCTACCAAAATCGTCCTTCACGCTTTGAATGTTGGCGTTCATGGTTCGGCTGATGAAATCGCTCATGGCCGAATCGCCAGTGGGGCCCACCCAAACACCTTGATTGGCTGCATCAGCCAATGTGCCTAAACCCGACTTCAACGTATCCGCAGACAACTCGTTGTCGAAGGTCACGCCCTCACTCGCCACGACAGAGCTGACACGGCTGTGTGCCGCACTGTTTTTGAATTTACTGGTGTCGAAGGGTTTGAAGTTTTTTGTCTCCAACACCTGCAGGTAAATCTCAAATGCTTTCTCATCCAAGCCGAAGGCAAATAGCATCGACAAGAACACCTTGTCTTCTAGACGTGCGACCGATCCGTCAGACAACATCGAATCACACACATTGGTCAAGATGTAGAGTTTTTGCTCCAGGTTCAGCGTGGTCGAAGCCTCATCCAAGAACTGCTTCAGCTTCACGGTCCGAACGTACTTGAGTGCGATGTTTTGCAAACCCTCGAACTCGCCAATGACGGCCTCTAACTGGCCGATTTCCGCTGCCCCAATGGCCCCGTCCGCAGTCAGCATGTACAGCAGCGACGCTGCTAAGGCGAAGTGCGGCGTCATCGGCTGACGCGCTTCTTTCACCTCGGCATAAGGACCTAAGACCGTTTTGTCATTTTTGAGTGTCAGTACTTTGAAATAGGGCTCAAATGCTTTGGGGGTCACGCCAAACGCCTGCGTCATGCGCGCAAAAAGCGCCAACTCAGCGGGGTCAGCCCGGCCATCGGACAACAGCGCATCACAGACATTGACCAAGATGCACCATTTGTCTTTGGTGCTCAAGACCTCTGGGGCATCCTCGAAAAACTGATCGACGGGGACAGACTGCACATACCGCAAGGCATACGCCAGCACGTCTTCATCGCCACCCAACACCCCTTGAAGTTGGCTACTTTCTGCAGCACCGAGCTCTCCGTCAATCGCCATCATGTAGAGCAAAGCGCACGCCAGCGTCAAATAAGGCGTTAGGAAAATCTGCTCACGCCCGTCTACATCAGCGATACCAATATCGCTTTTCAGACTATCTAAGAGATTAACGGAGGGTTGCGTTGCGGCCATGCCGCGACGTTAGTAATCACCTCGACTTGGTTGGGTGACATTCATGTCATAGATATATTAATGACCAGAATGTCATTTAAAAACGTATCAAACAGTTCTAGTCAGCGGCGCACGCAGCGTCATGATGACGGTTTTGTCATTTTCGATTCGCATCGTCAACGACCCTTGGTGCAACTTAGCGATCTCTAGGCAAATGCTTAAACCCAAACCCAAGCCGTCGATATTGCGCGTGTGCGAAGTCTCACCCCGGTAAAAGCGCTCAAAGGCGCGCTCAACCAAATCCAACGGAACTTCATGCGTTGGGTTTGTCATCGTTAACTCAAAGTAGCCGTCCGACGATGCCAAGTTCACATGAATCCACCCCTGTGGCAGGTTGTATTTGACAGCATTTGAATAGAGGTTTTGAACCAGCTGATGCGCCAAGGTTTTGTCACATGTCCAAATAACATCAGGCGCAATGTCATGGGTTAGCTTTAAGCTCGACTGAAAGGTGACGTTGTCCTCCACCAAGCCTGTCAACAATGCACTGAGATTGACTTCGCTTAATTTTGAAAACAAACTGTTGCTGTCTGCACGCGAGAGCAATAGCAACTTCTCGGTAATGTCAATCAGACGTTCGACCTCGTCACCCATCAACCGCATCTGCACTTGAGCCTCAGACCCCGTCGGCAGATCGTGAATCAACTGTTCGGCATGGCCCCGCAAGATGGTGAGGGGCGTGCGCAACTCATGTGAGGCGTCCGACGCAAACCGGCGGGCTTTGATGAAGCTGTCATTCAACCGTTCTTGCAAGTCTTCAAACACACGGACCAGCTTGACGAACTCTCGGTAAGGCGCCTTCAAAAGAATGGGACTACCGAGGTTGGAGGCATTGACCTTCGATAAATTCGCCTCGATCAATACGATGGGGCGCATCAACACGTGGGCCATATAAAACGTCATCAAACCCAACAAGACCAGGATCCATGGCAACACCAGATACAAATTGCGGTCACGAAACTCCCACATTTGCTCAACCAACGAATCGACCTCGTTTTGCCTCATCCAAACCTCTGGACCATTCGATTGCCCCGTGAATCGCACAGCAAACCAGTCCTCACCGTCCACCACACCACGTGAAGCATCGATTTGGTCATGAATGGTTTGAGTTGTATTGCTCCAAAAATTTACAGGTATTCCGCGAGGGCAAGCGGCAATAGCAGAAGGCCCAGCAGCCCCGCTAGGCTGCGCACAAAGCAAATAGAAATCCGAAACACTGGCGCGCACATCGCCCTTTCTGAGGGCCGAATAGCATGACAAGAATTGAGGTCGTTGCTCAAAGTCACCCACGCACGAGCTCAACGCTTGCCCCATTTCTTGATGCAGTGAGTCTCTTAATTGCTTCGTCAAAAAATGTTGCGCAATCATTCGGTTCGTCCCGATGATCAAAAGGGTGATGACGAAAAGCCGAATGAAAAGATGCAGTTTGAATGATCGCTTCATCGCTCAATCCCCAAGTTTGAGCCGGTAACCCACGCCACGCACCGACTCGATCGGGGATGCCTTTTTGCCGTTGCCTCTTTCGAGCTTTCGCTTGATGCGACGCACACAGACATCAACCACATTGGTCTCTGGGTCAAAGTTGATTTCCCAGACGTGTTTGAGAATCTGCTGCCTCGAATAAATATGTCCGGGTGAACGCATCAAAAACGCCAGCAAACTGAATTCGCGTTGACTCAACACCGCCGTCGCCTCAAACCACTGCACCTTGTGGCTCACGACATCCAACGAGAGATGGTTCACAGAAATTTGCTTCACCGGTTCAGGCGTCTTGCGTTGTAGCACCGCCTTGATACGGGCCACCAACTCTTCGACAAAAAAAGGTTTGGGCAAATAATCATCGGCGCCCATGTCAAAGCCCATCAACCGATCCGGCAAGTCCACCTTGGCACTGAGAATGATCACGGGCGTTGTATTGCCGCCCTCTCTGGCTTGATGCAGCACATCAAAGCCATTGATCTTTGGCAACATCAAATCCAAGATGACTAAATCATGCTCACCCTCAAGAATTGAAGCTAACCCTTTCGCACCGTCGTCCGCATGCGACACGTCGTAACCTGCACCAGACAGACCCTTGATGACAAATTCCGCAATTTTTGGCTCGTCTTCAATCAACAGAATTTTCAATGCGGCCTGCCTTTGTGTTTGCGCTTGTGAGTTTTCATTCTCACAGGGTTAACTGTTACTTAAGAGAATCAGAAAAATGACAAAACCGTCATCGAAATTCAAATGGCAATCTTGTCACTCAACTCGTTCATTTTTAAGCCGATAGTTAGAGCGCAACAGTCTTTAAAAAGAAAGCCCCGTATGTCCGCCTTACTTCCACTGCAGCCAAACGCCTCCGTGCATCTGGATGATGCAGTGAGTGGCGTTTCAGCACACAAATCAGAACCTCCGGTTGCGTCCGCACCAGCCACCATGGCTCCAGCGTTGACCAGCAGCACCGTTGCACTGTCTTTTGCATTTGACACCGTGACCAAATCCTTGAACGTCATCATGACAGACCAGGGCTCAGGGGAAGTAGTCCGAAAGATCTCATACACACGTCTACCCAGTGACGTGCATCAACCCTCCAAACTCCACGGACTGTTGCTAGACCAATTCGCGTAAGGCGCTGGCATGGCGCGCCGCCATGCGATTGACCTTATAGCCATAAGTTATCAAGCCTGCGAGACAATCGCAGCATGAGTATCAGTCACTACATCAAGGAAATTGGCCGCGGGCGCGATGGTGCTCGTGCGCTCAATCGCACACAAGCCGCTGATTTGATGGGGCAAATCTTGGATGGGCAAGTGACGGATTTGGAACTCGGTGCCTTTTGTATCGCCATGCGCATCAAAGGCGAAACGCCTGAAGAAATGGCCGGCTTTCTAGACGCGACACATGCGCGACTACAACACATCACAGCACAAGGTCCTGTTGTGGTGCTGCCCAGCTACAACGGCGCACGCAAGCTGCCGGTACTCACCCCTTTGCTGGCGCATTTACTGGCCCGCGAAGGTTTGGCGGTGGTCATGCACGGCACGGCCACTGAGTCCACCCGCATCACCAGCCAAGACGTGCTGCTCGCCATGGGCGTCGAAGCGCTCAGCCACCCACGGACCGTGCAAGCGGGTGAGGTGGTGTTTGTGCCCACCGAGGTGCTTTGCCCTGGTTTGAAACGCTTGCTCGATGTTCGGCGCGTGATAGGTCTGCGTAACCCAGCGCACAGCTTGGTGAAGCTGATGAACCCAACGCTGAGTCAAGACGCTTTGCTGGTCAGCAGCTACACCCATCCCGAATACGCGCTCTCGATGGCCGCCACCTTAGAGCAGACCAGCGCACGCGCCCTGCTGTTACGCGGTACCGAAGGCGAAGTGGTGGCCGATGCCCGACGCACTCCGCAAATGAATGCCTTTGTGCGCGGCACACGCACACCCTTGGTGGAAGCACAAGCCGGTTCACTGACCCGACTCCCCGAATTGCCCACAGAGATTGACGCCGTCAGCACTGCGCGCTACTCACACGCAGTGCTTAAGGGCGAGCTTCCCGTTCCAGCACCTTTGGCTGCCCAAGTCCAAGCTGTCTTGCACGCACTTGCGCTCTGATGCCATGACGATTCACTCACACACGCAACCCCACATCACCTTGGTCGGCGCAGGTCCTGGTGACCCTGAGTTGCTAACGCTCAAGGCCGTCAAAGCCATTGCCTCAGCCACCGTGTTGTTGGTCGACGATTTGGTCAGTGACGCCATCACCGCACACGCTACTCCCACGGCACGCATTGTTTATGTGGGCAAACGTGGTGGCTGCACGTCAACCCCGCAAGCCTTCATTGAAAAGTTGATGGTGCAAGAAGCGCTGGCTGGCGAAACGGTGGTGCGTCTCAAGGGTGGCGATCCCTTCATCTTTGGTCGTGGCGGCGAAGAAGTGGCACACTTGCAGGCCCAAGGCATTGCAGTGACCGTCATCAATGGCATCACATCCGGCTTGGCCGGCGTGACATCCTTAGGCATTCCCCTCACCCACCGCGAGCATGCACATGGCGTGGTGTTCATCACAGGTCACACTAAGCAAGACGCATCCGACAGTGTGGATTGGGTTGCGCTAGGTCAAACCGCTATACAAGCAAAGCTCACCTTGGTGATTTACATGGGCGTGAGCGGCGCAGCACATCTGCAAAACGCCTTGCTACACAGCATGCCAGCCCACACGCCCGTGGCTGTGATTCACCAAGTCAGCTTGCCCACCCAACGCCATGTCGTGTGTGAGTTGCAGCACCTGCATGACACCATCGTGCGAGAACAACTGGCCAGCCCATCGGTCATCGTCATCGGCGATGTGTTCAAAGGTTTACTGGAGTTGCAGGCCAGCCAGCCCACTAAACTCTCCGCATGAAATTGTTTGATGTGGTGATTGTTGGGGCCGGTGCTGCCGGTTTATTTTGCGCTGGCGTGGCCGCGCAACAAGGGTTGCACGTCCTGATACTCGACCACAGCGAGAAAGTGGCTGAAAAAATCCGCATTTCGGGCGGTGGCCGCAGCAACTTCACCAACCGCGAGCTCGATGTGCGCGCACCGCACAAACACTTTTTGGGCGACAACCCACAGTTTTGCCGCAGCGCCTTGTCGCGCTTCACACCGCAAGACTTTGTGGCGCTCCTACAAAAACACAACATCCCTTTCCACGAGAAGCACAAAGGCCAGTTGTTTTGTGACCGCTCGGCCGAAGACCTGATTCAAATGCTTTTGACCGAATGCAACGGTTCAGCCAATGGCGGCAGCGTGACGCGCTGGCAGCCCTGCAGCCTCAAAGCCATCCGCTATTCTGATGCCGCCCCTGAAGCGCAACGCTACGAAGTCGATACCACGCAAGGCACGGTTCACACCGCAGCCGTGGTGGTGGCGACAGGTGGCTTGTCCATCCCAAAAATTGGGGCCACCGACTTGGGCTATCGCCTAGCCAAACAATTTAACCTGCGCATGGTCGAACCCCGTCCTGGCTTGGTGCCACTCACCTTTGATATCGACGCTTGGGCACCCTACGCCCAGCTCTCCGGTTTGTCGCTGCCCGTCAGCATTGAGACGGGCACAAAGAAGACCCTCCAAAGCTTCGATGAAGATCTGCTGTTCACCCACCGCGGCTTGTCTGGCCCAGGCGTGCTGCAAATCTCCAGCTATTGGCAGGTAGGCACTGACATACGCATCAACCTCGCCCCAGCGGTTCATCTGCAAGAGGCGTTGATGGCGGCCAAGCAACATTCCAAAAAACTGATTGCCAATGAGTTGAATGCCTGGGTGCCTTCGCGTTTGGCCGACACCTGGGCCAGTCAAGACGCAGCATGGCAGCGCCCCGTGATCGAGGCCAGCGACAAAGCACTCAATTTATTGGCCCAACGCCTCAGCGCTTGGCCACTCACTCCGACGGGTACCGAGGGCTACAAAAAGGCTGAAGTCACGGTCGGCGGTGTGGACACGCGCGATTTGTCGCAACAAACCATGGAATCCAAGCAGCCAGGTCTGTATTTCATTGGCGAAGTCGTGGACATCACCGGCTGGCTGGGCGGCTACAACTTCCAGTGGGCTTGGGCGAGCGGTCACGCTTGTGCAAAAGCCTTGGGTGCGCGTCTGAAACCGGCCGGATAACTGGCTATAATATTGGTCATTGCTGGCAAACCCCCAACGGCCTGATCAACTTCATGTTGGGGAAAATCGCAGGCATGGCGCTTAGGCACGATCTTCTTAGGCACCCTCTGACTGCAAATAATTGGAAATTTTGGTAATGACCACCATCCGTGTAAAAGAAAACGAACCGTTTGACGTCGCTCTGCGTCGCTTCAAGCGCACTATTGAAAAACTGGGTCTGTTGACCGACTTGCGCGCTCGCGAGTTCTACGAGAAGCCTACAGCTGAACGTAAACGCAAAAAAGCAGCAGCCGTGAAACGCAACTACAAGCGCATCCGCAGCATGCAGTTGCCCAAGAAGCTGTACTAAGCAGCCTCTGCCCCAAAAAAGCTCGCTAGGGACGCCTCAGCGGGCTTTTTTTTGAGCCATTTTTATCATTGCGATTCAGGAGCCCTCCATGAGCCTCAAAGCACAAATCACCGAAGACATGAAAACAGCCATGCGCGCCAAAGACAGCGTGCGCTTGGGCACCATCCGCTTGTTGCAAGCTGCCATGAAACAAAAGGAAGTCGATGAACGCGTCGAATTAGACGACGCGATGGTGATCGCCATCGTGGACAAGCTGATCAAGCAGCGCAAAGACTCGGTGGCGGCCTTTGTGTCCGCACAGCGCCAAGACTTGGCTGACATCGAAAGCAACGAAATCAAAGTGCTCGAGGTGTATTTGCCTCAGCGTTTGAGCCCAGAAGAAATCACCGCTGCCGTGAAGGCCATCGTGGCTGAAGTAGGCGCCACGGGTGCAGGCGATATGGGCAAGGTCATGGGGGCAGTGAAAGCACAATTGGCCGGCAAG
Source organism: uncultured Burkholderiales bacterium (assembly GCA_903856995.1). Lineage (GTDB taxonomy): Bacteria > Pseudomonadota > Gammaproteobacteria > Burkholderiales > Burkholderiaceae_C > Limnohabitans. Next base: position 14,031 of record CAIODK010000281.1, on the reverse strand, counting down.
GCCGACATGGGCTTGGTCTCTGCCACTGTGAAGGCCGCGCTCGCGGGCTAAAACTGCGTCGTTATCGAAAGCGCCGACTCAACACCAACGCAGAGATGGCCTGCGACTTTTGGTTGAGTAAGGGGCTTTCCATCAACATGCCACTGGCCGCTGATCGACCATAGGCCGCGATCAAATCCATGTCGCGGTCTACTTCGATGACGACACCCATTTGAGCGTTTGCATACAAAGTGCCAGACGTGTGCGCGGCAAACACGTTATACCCAGACGTCTGCGACTGGCTTTGTGAAACGCCGTAATATTGTTGAACATAGGATTGATTGGCCCAGTAGCGAGACACATCCACAAAGCCATTCACACCCTGCATCACAGGAAACCCAACAGTGGCACCCCACTGCGCCAGCGCACCGCTGGCGGCATGCCAGGAATTGCCAGCATTGCCATACACCGTGACGGCATCTTTGATGGGTTGCCACTCACCCCACAGGTAGTTCATGGCAGAGCCAGACACGTGTCCCATTCCGGCGTAACGCGGATCTGCCTTTTCTTGACGGCCCATCATGTAGTTCACAGACAGGCCTGCTTTGAACAACTCCTCACGAACCAACCAAACGCCAACGCCGTTTTGCATGCTGGCGAAGCCTTGGGATGTTTCGTAGGTGATGTTCAGCGTTGGATCGTTTCGATACGTCACCAAGACGCCATGGCGCAGAGATTGACTCGTGCGACTCAATCCAGCATTGACTTCAAACTTATCCGATACCTCTGCGCTGTCAGCGACAGCACACTGGGTAAAAACCAAGGCAAGTAAACAGGCGAAGTGGGAAGGTGTCTGCATGGTTTAGCTATCAGTCAACCGCAAAATTTTGAGCGGTTTACCCAGAAAGACGAATGACTCAAGCGCCACTTGGCAAGGCACAGCGTCCGCATCTGTCGAGAATCGCAAGGTCATGACATCCACGGCCCCCGATTTCAGAACCGGCTCATCCAAACCTGAAAGCAACCACCCCAAGTCTTCCGGATGCATGAGCGTCTGCCATTCATCAGCCGCCAAGATAGGACGGGGGGCATGCGAGAGCGCCAAAAACAAAGGTTCCACCTTGACGACGCCAACGCCCCACTGAAGCAGGATGATGTCATCGAAATCAGTCAACATCTCGTCCAGAATGGCCCAAGATTCATTGCTCTTTTTAGAAAGATAAAGCCTCTCGTTTTCACGGTACAGCATGATTCTCTGCCTTGACTCCATAATTTTAAGAACCATCTGACGGCCGTACGCCGTCCGCTGTAATTTCTCGATGATCAACACCGAGATCACTGTCACGGAGGCGAAGTTAATGAACTGAATCACATCGGTGACGACCGCGGGGCCATATGTGAAATACGGCTTCACGAAGAAAAAATTACCAACCAAAGCGCTGATGAACGTGGCCACCAACGCCAGCTGATAGCCATACCAATAGGCGATGAAGAGGCATGCTACGATGAAAAAATGGAACGGTGCATAAGGTTCGATAAAGGGCTGCAAGACATATCGAATGAGGAACGCGCACAGCAAAACCGCGACACTCCCTTGCACCGCCGTGCCAAATGAATACTTCACCCATAATTTTGAATTTTGAATACGCATGAGTCAATCTATAAAGCCACTACAAGACATTGAGCTCGAGGGCGGGGAACACTGCGTCTTAATGTTACATGGGCTGGGCGCCAATCCCTTAGAGCTATCCAGACTGGCCAAAGATGTGCATGGTGCAGGGTTTTCTGTATTTGTCCCCAATATCCCGAACTACGCTTTCGGCACAGCGTGCGGTGACTGGGCGGATTGGGTCCAGCAAGCCCAGCGCTACCTTTGGGATCTGCGTGCCAAATACACCACGGTCTCGGTGGTTGGCCTATCGATGGGAGCCACCTTGTCGATGGCGCTGGCCGAACGCGAACCCGTGACCGGCATGGTTTTGCTATCGACGGCCTTGGCGTATGACGGCTGGGCTATTCCTTGGTACAGCTTCTTGCTGAATTTTTCGAGTTGGTTGCCGTTTGCCAGCCGCTACCGTTATGCCGAAGCGGAGCCGTTTGGGGTGAAGAACCCAGAGATGCGAGCCATGATCAAACGCGCCCTAGAAAAAGACCATATTTCTGAATCAGGCGGCGATTACTTGCCATTCAAACACGTGTCGCAAGGCCGCTTGCTCATCCAAGAGGCGCGCCACAACGCACACTTGATTGAGTCCCCCACACTGTTCATTCATGCGGCTGATGACGAAACAGTCCACCTGCGCAATGCCGAGTGGGCATACAAAACCATCGGCTCGGCCAACAAAGAATTCATCTGCTTAGGTGACAGCTATCACATGATCACTGTCGACAACGAACGTGAAACAGTAAACCAAGAAACCGTTCGTTTCTTAAAGAAGACGGTGAATGACGCTGTCGGCATGCCTGCATTTGACGTTGCCCCCATTCAGTCCCCCGAATTGAGGCGTCTCCTGCGCAAGCGGGCTTAGCTGCCCGCCACCTTCATGCGGTTGATCAGCACGGAGCCGATTGTCTTAGCGCCCATGTTGTAGGTGTCTGCCCCAATGGCTTGAATGCCTTGGAACATGTCTTTCATGTTGCCCGCGATGGTGATTTCTTGCACGGGGAAGGCAATGCGGCCGTTCTCCACCCAAAAACCGCTCGCACCACGTGAATAGTCGCCGGTCACGTAGTTCACGCCTTGGCCCATCAGCTCAATCACGAACAAGCCCGTGCCTAGCTTTTGCAACATGGCATCCAAGTCGTCCGTGCTTTGCGTCAAGCGCGAAGACATCACCAAGTTGTGAGAGCCACCCGAGTTACCAGTGGTGGGCATGCCCAACTTGCGGGCGGTGTAGCTGCTCAAGAAGTAGCCTTCCACGCGGCCAGCACCCACGACGCGACGCGCACGGGTGGTCACGCCCTCATCGTCAAAGGGTGAGCTACCTTTGCCGCGCATGACGAACGGGTCTTCCAAAATATCAATGTGCTTGGGGAACACGCGCTTGCCCAAGGAGTCGAGCAAGAAGGTGGTTTTTCGGTACATCGCACCGCCGCTCACAGCCTGCACAAAACCGCCCAACAAACCTGCAGCGACAGGGGCCTCGAACAACACGGCGCATTCAGTCGTGGCGATCTTGCGGGATTTCAAACGACTCAGGGCGCGCTCGGCAGCGTAGCGGCCAATCGATTCGGGGGAAGACAGCTCGTCCGCGCTGCGCATCGAGCTGTACCAGGCGTCTCGTTGCATGCCATCGCCCTTGCCCGCGATGGGGGCAACCGAAATGCTGTGGCGCGAGCTGGCGTAGCCACCCCGAAAACCGTGGGTATGCGCGCTGAAAAAATGGCTTTGCTGCGCCGACACGGCTGCGCCTTCGCTGTTGGTGATGCGCTTGTCCGTTTGCATCGCCGCTGCTTCGCAACGAAGTGCGATGGTGGCGGCATCTGCGCTGGTGATGGGCCAGGGGTGGAACATGTCTAAATCGGGGTGGTGCGAGGCAATGTCCTTTTCCTCCGGCAGGCCGGCCACAGGATCTTCTGCCGTAAAGCGGGCAATGTCGTAGGCCGCTTGGACTGTGCGTTCAATAGCAGCTTGCGAGAAGTCTGAGGTACTGGCGTTACCGCGGCGGTGGCCCATGTACACGGTCACACCCAAGGACTTGTCGCGGTTGCGCTCCACGTTTTCGAGCTCGCCCTTGCGAACCGACACACTCAAACCGCAACCCTCCGAGGCATCCGCCCCTGCGTCCGTGGCCCCGAGTTTTTTGGCGTGCTTGAGGGCCGCATCGACCAGCGATTCAAACTGTTCGCGGCTGTAGCTGAAGCCTTGAGCGGGCGTGTGGGGGGAGGCTTTGGTTTTAGAGGCTTTGGTCATATCGGCGGCTATGATACTTGCCATATACACCTACCCTTATTTATGTCACGTAAACCCAAAAAAGGTTACTTCGTCCGAGGCCAATTTGTTGCCGAAGGTAGCGAAATGGACCTGGAACTCAAAGCCGAACTCAAAGGCACTGATGGCCTCAGCCGCACCGACCGCAAAAAAGACAGCGACGACCGCCAAGACCTTGGCATCGAGTTACTGACTTTGCGCAACGAACTGGCCGAACGTCTGAACACGCAAGGGCACATCACCGACCAACTGCGCGACGCCATAGCCGAAGCGCGACGCATCACCAACTTTGAAGGCAAACGCCGTCAAATGCAGTACGTGGGCAAACTCATGCGCAAGCTGAGCGAAGAATCCGTGGCAGCCGTCAAAGATGCTCTGAACGAACAACGCATGGGAAGCACCCGTGACACCTTGGCCCTGCACTTGGCAGAGAGCTGGCGCGACCGACTGTTAGAAGACGATACCGCCGTGCAAGCGTGGATGAACGAACACCCGAGCACCGACAGCCAACAGCTGCGCGCCTTGGTGCGTCAAGGCCGCAAAGACGACATCACCACCAAAGCCGACATTGCGAAAGGGCTGCTGCCGCGTCAGAGCCGCTCGTACCGCGAAATTTTCCAGCTGGTCAAGGAGCACCTGAACCAAGCCGATGACGACCTGCACACGCCCGAAGAGGACGCAGAGGACTACAAGCCATGAGCGCCATGCCCACCCCCGATGCGCGTTGCGACACCATCAAGGTGGGCATCGTCTCCATCAGCGACCGCGCTTCTAGCGGCACGTATGAAGACAAAGGCCTGCCCGCCTTGCGAGATTGGTTGGGCCAGGCCTTGTACAACCCGATTGCGTATGTTGAGCGCCTCATCCCTGACGAGCAAACCACCATCAGCCAAGCGCTGATTGAGCTCGTCGACGCCGGCTGCGCCTTGGTGCTGACCACCGGCGGCACAGGCCCCGCCAAGCGCGACGTGACGCCCGAAGCCACCTTGGCTGTGGCCCACAAAGAAATGCCGGGGTTTGGCGAACAAATGCGCCAAGTGAGTTTGAAATTTGTACCCACCGCCATCCTGTCGCGGCAGGTGGCCGTGATTCGTGATGCCGCGCTGATCATCAACCTACCAGGCCAACCCAAATCCATCCAAGAAACTTTGGGCGGTTTGAAGGACTCAGAGGGTCAGCAATTGGTGGACGGCATCTTTGCGGCCGTGCCCTATTGCATCGACCTGCTAGGCGGGCCGTACATGGAAACGCGCGATGCGTTTTGCAAAGGCTGGCGCCCTAAAGCCGCAATCAAGTCAAAACGCGATTGATACGCGCAGCACACTCAGCGTGCTGCGGGTTTTTTTTGAACCACGGGTTCATCGCCAGACATGTCGAAATAAATGCCGTCGAAAAACAACTTAACCATGGGCAAGTCTTTCCCCTGCGCGCTTCGATTGGGTGTGAACTGCAACACCTCAAACACATAGTGGTTCAGCGTGTCCACCAACTTGTCGAAATGGGGGATGTCTAGATCCAGCATAGGCTTCACCAAAACTCTCCAATGCCCCACCCTCACAGGGTCTTCGGAGATGGTCACTTCACACGTGGTGTCACTCAGCAACAAACCATATTGCTCTAAATTGAAGATGAACTGACCTTCAAACACACCGACTGAGTTCAAAGTGGCCCACAGTCGTTTTGGATGAACGTCTAAAAAATGCATCGTCAATCCAAGAGTTGGTTGATCCGGGCTGCCTCAAAGTGCTCTTGGCGTGCAGCCTCATCGGGGACGCAATCAGGCTTGCTTTGGCCGCTTGACAGTTGCTCGATCGCTTTCCAGAGCAACGCAATTTGGTGCTCTTGCGACGTGGCGTTATCAATCAAGCCACGCATGGCTTGGCTGACAGGGTCATCGTTTTGCGTGACGCCGTAGGCGGAAAACCCCATCTTGGCGGCCACCTCTTCGTGGGAAACGTCAGGCTGTGTCGGCTCGGTCTGCGCTTGGATGATGCGCGCGGGGTTGCCCACCGCCGTGGCACCCGCAGGCACAGGTTTGGTGACCACCGCGTTGCTCCCCACTTTGGCACCGTCGCCCACAGTAAAACCGCCCAGCACTTTGGCGCCCGCACCAATCACCACGTCTTTGCCCAAGGTGGGGTGACGTTTGGCACCTTTGTACAGCGATGTGCCACCCAAAGTCACGCCTTGGTAAATCGTGCAACCGTCACCAATCACCGCTGTCTCACCCACCACCACGCCCATGGCGTGATCAAAAAACACGCGGTCGCCGATCTTGGCCGCTGGGTGAATCTCAATGCCAGTCAACCAACGCGAAATGTGCGACACAAAGCGGCCCAGCCATTTGAGACCGAGGTTCCAGCAACCGTGCGCCAAGCGGTGCATCAGCACCGCATGTAAACCGGGGTAGCAAGTCAGCACTTCCCAGCGGCTTCGAGCGGCGGGGTCGCGGTCCAAAATGCATTGAACATCAGAGCGTAGACGTGAAAACATAATGGTTTGATTATCGTTGCCCGCCAGTACCCTTGTTGGGCGGCTGCGACATAGCCTTGGCAATACCGCGCAAGATGTGAATTTCCTCTTGCGTCACCTGCGCTCGGTTGAACAACTGGTTCAGGCGTGGCATGAGTTTTTTAGGTGCTTCTGGGTCTAAAAAACCAATCTCGGTCAGCGACTGTTGCCAGTGATCGAGTAAACCCGCGAGCTGCTGGGCGTCGGCCAACGGCGTCGCAAGTGGCATGGCTTGGGGCGCATCCAAGGCATGCGCAGGCGACAACATCGTGGCCAATCCTCCCAATGCCTGCCGCCAGTCATACGCCAGCACTTGCACTGCCGCGCCCAAGTTGAGTGAGCCAAACTTCGGATCGGTAGGGATACTCAAACAGGTGTGGCAGCGGTACACATCTTCGTTGCGCATGCCAAAACGCTCGGAGCCAAACAAAAAGCCCACCCCAAAGTCTGGGTCGTTGCCATGCTCGGCAGCCAGCGCGGCAAAGTGCGGGCGCGGCTCTAAGGTGGGGGGGCCAAAGTCACGCGGCGTCATGGCGGTGGCACACAAGTGGGTCATGCCGTCCAGCGCTTCATCCAAGGTTTGCACCACACGGGCTTGGTCCAGCACATCCAAAGCGCCGCTGGCACGCTGAATGGTTTCTTCACGGCGCAAGACGTTGTCCCAGCGGGGGGCCACCAGCACCAAATCGGTGAAACCCATCACCTTCATGGCTCGGGCAGTGGCCCCGACATTGCCGGCATGGCTGGTATTTAAAAGAATGAAGCGGGTTTTCATGTGTGTTCTGTAAGGCTTAGCGCGTAAAATCTGTCGCATTGTCGCCGCCCGCATCGCCGGACGTTCATCCTCGACTCTTTTGAGTCAGCTCTTCACAAAATCTATGTCGTCCTCTTCTTCTATACACCCCATGCTCAACGTGGCCGTCAAGGCTGCACGCGCCGCCGGCGCCATCATCAACCGCGCGGCCCTTGACGTGGAAGCTGTCCGCATTTCTCAGAAGCAAGTGAACGACTTTGTGACCGAAGTTGACCAAAACAGCGAGCGCATCATCATCGAAACCCTGCTGACCGCCTACCCCGACCACGGCATCTTGGCCGAAGAGTCGGGCACCACGCACGGCAACCCCAACGCTGACCACATCTGGATCATCGACCCACTCGATGGCACCACCAACTTCATCCACGGCTTCCCCTACTACTGCGTGAGCATTGCTTTGCAAGTGCAAGGCCGCTTAGAGCAAGCCGTCATTTACGACCCCACCCGCAACGACTTGTTCACCGCGACCAAAGGCCGTGGCGCATACATGAACGACCGCCGTATGCGCGTGAGCAAGCGCACCCGTTTGGAAGAGTGTTTGCTGGCTACGGGCTTCCCGTTCCGTCCCGGTGACGACTTCAACAAATACCTCAGCCTCATGGGCGACATCATGCAACGCACCGCCGGCCTGCGCCGCCCCGGTGCCGCTGCGCTTGACTTGGCCTATGTGGCCGCAGGCTTTAGCGATGGCTTTTTTGAACTGGGCTTGAAGCCTTGGGACATGGCCGCAGGCGCTTTGCTCATCACCGAAGCCGGTGGCTTGGTGAGCAACTTCACAGGCGAAGGCCCTTACCTTGAGCACGAAGAGTGCTTGGCAGCCCCACCCCGCATCTACGCGCAGCTGGTGCCGCTCACGCAAAAGTATTCCAAGTTTGCAGGCGCAGACGACAAGCGCGCAGCCAGCACAGCGGCCAAGACCTTGAGCATCTCCCGCCAAGCGCCAGACGCGCCGCTGTAAACCTTTTACTTTTTGGCAGGCGTCGCGATGCGTGATTTGTCTGGGCACACCCCCATGATGCAGCAGTACTTGGGCCTCAAAGCCGAGCACCCCGAGACGCTGCTGTTCTACCGGATGGGCGACTTCTACGAGTTGTTCTTTGCCGATGCCGAGAAGGTCACGCGCCTGCTCGACATCACGCTCACGCAGCGCGGCCAGTCCAACGGCGAACCTGTGGTGATGGCCGGTGTGCCGTTTCACTCGCTTGAGACCTATCTGTCTCGCCTCATCAAGCTCGGCGAATCCGTGGCGATCTGTGAGCAAGTGGGCGAGGTGGGCGCCAGCAAAGGCCCGGTCGAGCGCAAGGTGGTACGTGTCGTCACCCCCGGCACGCTGACCGACAGTGCCCTGTTGAGCGACAAAACCGAAGCCTATGTCTTGGCCATTCACCAGAGCGACCGCCATGGTTGCGGCTTGGCGTGGCTCAGCGTCACGCAAGGTTTGGTGCACTTGGCTGAGTGCGATACGTCAGAGCTGCCCAATTGGATCGCCCGCATCGCGCCCAGCGAGGTGATTTACAGCGCCGAAGTCAGCCCCGCGTTTGAACAGCAACTGAAAAACCTCTGTACCCAAGCCGGCCTGCCCACCCAAATTCGACCTGCATTTCAGTTTGATTCAGCCTTAGGTGGACGCAAACTACTGGCCCATTTACAAGCCGCCTCGCTGGCCGCCTGGCAGGCCCAAGACGTCACCCAAGCCCACGCGGCCGTCGCGGCACTGCTGGCCTACGCCGAACACACCCAAGGTCGCACCCTCACGCACGTGCACGGCATCTACGTGGCACGCCACGAGGCGCTGATTGACCTGCCGCTCACCACGCGCCGCAACCTAGAGCTGACCCAAACATTGCGCGGTGAAGACTCGCCCACTTTGTTCTCGTTGCTCGACACCTGCATGACGGGCATGGGTAGCCGACAGCTCAAAAACTGGCTGCTCACGCCTGAGCGCGACCGCATGCAAGCCATGCACCGCTTGACCGCCATCGCAGCCCTGCAAGACAACCGCACCCAAAGCTACAAAGTGCTGCGCGAAGCACTCAAAGGTTCGGGCGACGTGCAGCGCATCAGCGCCCGCGTGTCGTTGCGCCAAGTGCGCCCACGCGAACTGGTGTCGCTTGGCCAAGCGCTGCAAAAGGCTCTACGTATTCAACCACTCATTCCCATCGCATCAGAAGCGTGGACGGCGGAGCGCTCTGCGAAGGTCAAGGAGGAGCTCGCGCAGCGAGCAGGGGAGACGCAGCAGAGCGCTGTGCCGCCCACGCTTCTATTGCAAATCGCACAAGACATGGGCGTGCCGCCCGAATGCGGTGCATTGCTAGAGCGCGCGTTGCTGCCCGAGCCCGCCGTGTTGGTGCGCGACGGTGGCGTCATCGGCCACGGCTACGACGCTGACCTGGACGAGCTACGCGCCATCCAAAACAACTGCGACGGTTTCTTGCTAGAGCTTGAAGCCCGCGAACGCGCGCGCACCGGCATTGCCAACTTGCGCGTCCAGTTCAACAAAGTGCATGGTTTCTACATCGAAGTCACGCAAGGCCAGATCGACAAAGTCCCCGCCGACTACACGCGCCGTCAAACCTTGAAGAATGCCGAGCGTTTCATCACGCCCGAGCTCAAAACCTTTGAAGACAAAGCCCTGAGCGCCCAAGAGCGCGCCTTGGCCCGGGAGAAGTTTTTGTTCGAGCAACTGCTCGACACCTTGCAGCCCTTTGTGCCCACCCTCACCCGTTTGGCGCAAGCGGTGGCCACGCTCGACGCGCTGTGCGCCTTGGCCGAGCGCTCGCTCACCTTAGGTTGGTGCGCGCCTGAGTTTGTCAAAACACCGTGCATTGAAATCGCGCAGGGCCGCCACCCCGTGGTGGAAGCCCGCTTGGCCGAAACGCATGGGGCAGTGGCTGGCAGCGCGGCAAAAAACTTCATTGCCAACGACACGATGCTGGGCCACAAACAGCGCATGCAAGTCATCACCGGCCCCAACATGGGTGGTAAATCGACCTACATGCGCCAAGTGGCCATCATCGTGCTCCTGGCCAGCATCGGCAGCCATGTGCCTGCCACGGCGTGCCGCTTAGGCCCGATTGACGCCATCCACACCCGCATTGGCGCGGCCGATGATTTGGCCAATGCGCAATCCACCTTCATGCTGGAGATGACCGAAGCCGCGCAAATCTTGCACGCCGCCACGCCACACAGCCTGGTGCTGATGGATGAGATTGGCCGCGGCACCTCCACCTTCGACGGCTTGGCCTTGGCCAGCGGCATTGCCACGCATTTGCACGACAAAACCCAAGCCTTCACGCTGTTTGCCACGCATTACTTTGAACTCACCGAATTCCCTGCCAACCACCGCGCCGCGGTGAACGTGCATGTCAGCGCGGCCGAGAGCGGCGCCAGCATCGTGTTCTTGCACGAAATCCAACCCGGTCCCGCCAGCCGCAGCTACGGCATTCAAGTGGCACGGTTAGCTGGCATGCCTTCTGCTGTACTGAATCACGCCCGACATGCGTTGGCCTCGCTCGAAGCGGGGGCCGACGCATCGAAGGTGCAAGTTGATCTCTTCGCCCCACCGCCTTTGCAAGACGATACGGGGCCCAGCCCATTGCAAACCAAGCTGGCCGAGATCGATCCCGACAAACTCAGCCCACGCGATGCGTTGGATGCGCTGTATCAACTGAAAAAATTGCTATGACCTACTGCGTTGGTATCAAACTCAAAGCGGGCTTGGTGTTCTTGTCCGACTCCCGCACCAATGCGGGCTTGGACCAAATCAGCACCTTTCGGAAAATGATCGTCTATGAGAAGCCAGGCGACCGCTTCATGGTGTTGTTGTCTGCGGGCAATTTGTCCATCTCGCAATCGGTGCGAGAAATCTTGCAAGTCGAACAACTCAAAGACACGCCCGAGAGCGACCCCATCACCATCTGGAACGCCAAAAGCATGTTTGACGCGGTACGCGTCTTGGGTGCCGCCATTCGCCGCGTACACGAGCGCGATGCAGCAGCCCTCAAAGCGTCGGGTGTGGACTTCAACGTGTCACTCATCTTTGGTGGGCAAATTGCTGGCGAGGGCATGCGCTTGTTCCAGGTCTACTCACCCGGCAACTTCATCGAAGCCACGGCTGAAACGCCTTACTTCCAGATTGGCGAATCCAAATACGGCAAACCCGTGCTCGACCGCGTGCTGCACCCAGACACCCCGCTGAACGAAGCGGCTAAGTGCGCCTTGGTGTCGATGGACTCCACCCTCAAATCCAATCTATCGGTCGGTCTGCCACTCGACATGGTCGTGTACGAAACCGATACGTTCACGAGCGATAAAGTGGTATGCATCGACGAGCACAACCCGTACTTCCAAATGATGCACAACACATGGGGCCAAAAACTGCGCGAAGTGTTTGATGGCATCGAAGACCCCGTTTGGAACGGCGGAGCAACGGCAACGCCTTTGTTGCAGCCGGCGCACCGCGCGCAAACGCTCAAAAAAATCATGACGCCGCAAGAGAAGTTGATCTAAACCACATGCCCCAACCTCTCCTCGTTTTTTCACACGGCAACAGCTTCCCCGCGTCCACCTATCGCGTCATGCTGGACGCGATTAGGGCACGCGGCTTTCGTGTCGAAGCCATCGACAAATTTGGCCACGACCCACGCTACCCCGTCACCAACAACTGGCCGCACTTGGTGCAACAACTGACCGACTTTGTCACGCCCTTGGCGAAGGACGAGCCCGTGTTTTTGGTCGGCCATTCCTTGGGCGGCATCCTCAGCATGATGGTGGCAGCCAAACACCCTGAGCTGGTGCGCGGCGTGGTGCTGCTGGATTCGCCCATGCTGGGCGGCTGGAAAGCCCAACTCCTCAAAGTAGGCAAACGCGTGCCCGGAGCCGAAGCCTTCTCGCCCGCGGCCGTCAGCCGCAAGCGCCGTACCACGTGGGCCTGCGAGGCCGACGTGCTCGAACATTTCCAGCACAAAAAAGTGTTTGCCAAGTGGCATCCACAAGTTCTACAAGACTACGTGACCTACGGCACGCACGATGAGCCAACCGCACAAGGCACACGCCGCGTTCTGAGCTTTGACCGTGACGTGGAAAGCGCCATCTACAACGGCCTGCCCGATCACCTAGAAACGTATTTCAAACGCCACCCGCTCACATGCAAAGCCACCCTGATAGGTGGCCTGCAATCGCGAGAGTTGAAACAAGTCGGCTTAGATTTCAGCCGACGCGTCACGCATGGGCGCGTGATGAAGATTGATGGCACGCATCTGTTTCCGATGGAGCATCCGTTGGTCGCAGCGGCGGCTGTGGAAACCGCGCTGCTGAACTTGATCGGCTAAGTAGCGCGCTGCGCTGGCAAGCGCAGCCAACTTCGTGTGTCTTAGGCGGCCCAAGTCACTGTGCCGGTCCACGCGGTGGCCAACACCACGATGCCAAACACGATGCGATACCAAGCAAATGGAATGAAGCTGTGGCTGGCGATGTAGCGCAGCAACCAACGCACACAAATCCATGCGCTGAGAAATGAGAACACCAAGCCCACGGCAAACACGGGTGCGTCGGCCATGCTCAGCAGTTCGCGTTCTTTGTAAAGGCTGTAGGCACCCGCACCCATGAGCGTCGGAATAGCCAAGTAAAACGAAAAGTCGGTGGCCGCTTTGCGTGACAAACCCAGCAGCATGCCACCAATGATGGTCGCGCCGCTGCGGCTGGTGCCGGGAATCATGGCGAGGCATTGCACCAAGCCGACTTTCAACGCGTCGAGCGGCGACATGCTCTCCACATTGACGATGCGGGCGTTGTCGTTTGGATGCGCCTCTTGCGCGGCCTCGGTGTTGCGACGGCCCCAGCCCTCAACCCACAAAATAATGAAACCACCGATGATGAACGTACTCGCCACCACCGTGGGCGTGAACAAATGCGCCTTGATGAACTTGCCAAACAACAAGCCCAGCACCACGGCAGGCAAAAAGGCGATGAACACGTTCAACGCAAAGCGGCGCGCCTCGTGCTGCGTGGGCAAGGCCAGCGCCGTGCTGGCGATCTTTTGCCAATACACAATGATCACCGCGAAGATCGCGCCCGTCTGAATGGCGATATCAAACACCTTGGCCTTGTCGTCATCCATACCCAGCAAAGCCCCAGCCAAAATGAGATGGCCTGTCGATGAAATAGGCAAAAACTCGGTCAAACCTTCAACCACGCCCATCACGGCGGCTTTGAGCAACAAAACGATATCCATACAACTCCTTGAACTCCTTCAATTATCGAGGGTATGCCCGCCTAAAATCATCGCATGACGAAACCCGCCCACACTGCGACAGAACAAGACCACAAGCCCAGCAACTTTTTGCGCCAAATCATCGAAAACGATTTGGCCCAAGGCACTTACGCCAGCCGCCGCTGGGCGGGTAGCCCTGGTGACGCAGCCCACCATGCCAAAGGTGAGCCAGACCCCGCCAAGATTCGCACACGTTTTCCGCCCGAGCCCAACGGCTACTTGCACGTCGGCCACGCCAAAAGCATTTGCATCAACTTTGGTCTGGCGCGCGACTACGGTGGCGTGTGCCACCTGCGCTTTGACGACACCAACCCCGAAAAAGAAGACACCGAATACGTCAACTCCATCATCGACGCGGTGAAGTGGCTGGGCTTTGACTGGAACGGTAACAAAGATGCTGCGGCCTACCAAGCCAGCGACTACTTCGACTTCATGTACCGCGCTGCCGAGGCGCTGATCGAAGCCGGACACGCCTATGTGGACGAGCAAACGCCAGAAGAAATGCGCGTTAACCGTGGCGATTTT
>CAIODK010000280.1 GCA_903856995.1 uncultured Burkholderiales bacterium | reverse complement strand
CGGCGCTGCTCAGGGTCAGGCGCACGGCCAGGCTGCGCTGCGGGGCCGCTGTTTCGAACTCGGTGGCGGTGGCTTTGGGCCGGTAGACGTCAAACAGCTGCGCCTCTTGCAAGAGCCCGGCGGTGGGCGCGGCGTGGATACTGGCCATCAGCGTCTGGTGGCTCACAGCGTCCGTCACCATCACAGCAATGTCGCGCTGCACCGGCTGCAGCTTGGGCACAGCGGCAAACACGGCCACGCGGCTTTGCAGCACGGCGTCCAGGTCCAGCTCAAACACCACCGGGTTTTGCAACAGCTCGTAGTCTTGACGCCAGCGGGGGTGCAGTTCGCCCACATAGCCAATGGCGCGCCCGTGCAGCAGCACTTGGGCGCAGCGCCCGGGGTGCATCGCGGGGTGGGTTGCGGGCACAAAATCCGCCTTTAAGGGCGAGAGCAGCGCCTCAATATCGCCTTTGACGTCAAAGAAATCCACCGGCGTCTCTTTGCGGCCCCATTGCAGCCCGTCCGCCGCGCCACAGGCCAAACCGGCCACGCGCATGGGCTGATCGAAGCCTTGCACCGTGGTGTCGGTGTTTTGCACCGCGCCGTTGCGCAAGAACACGCGGCCGAGCTCAAACACGCGCACGCGCGGCGCCTTGCGCGCCTGGTTGAACTTGAGCACCTGCACCAAAGACGCAATTAACGATGAGCGCATCACGCTCATCTGGCTGGCAATCGGGTTCAGCAGCTTGATCGGCTGGGGGTTGCCTGCAAGCTCGTGCTCCCAGCGCTCTTCCACAAAGCTGAAGTTGATCGTTTCTTGGTAGCCCAAAGCTGCCAAATGGTGACGCACAGCGTGAGGGCTGCGTTGCGACTCCACACGCACTTTGGCGGTGATGGGGGCCAACGGGGGCGTGGTGGGCAGGTTGTTGTAGCCCACCATGCGCGCCACTTCTTCAATCAGGTCTTCTTCGATTTGCAAATCAAAGCGAAACGATGGGGGCTGCACAGTGACGGTGCCGCCACCGGAGGTGGCATCACCTTGCTCTTCTGTGACGGGCAAACCCAAGCCGCGCAAGGCGTCTGCAATACGCTCTTGTGTGAGTGGCATGCCAATAACTTTGACCGCACGTGCCACACGCAAGGTGACCGGCTGGGCCACGGGCATGTTGACGCGCTGGTCATCCATCGGGCCCACGGTCGTCTCAGGCGTGCCGCAAATGTCGATCACCAGCTGAGTGATGCGCTCTAGATGCTCCACCGTCAGCTCGGGGTCCACACCGCGCTCAAAACGATGGCCAGCATCGGTGCTGAAGTTGAAGCGGCGTGAGCGGCCTGCAATCGCGCTGGGCCACCAGAAGGCGGCTTCGATGTAAATGTTGCGTGTGTCGTCGCTCACAGACGTTGCGTCGCCGCCCATGATGCCGGCGAGGGATTCGACTTGGTGCGCATCCGCAATGACGCCCACTTTGTCGTCAACGGTGACGGTGTTGCCGTTCAAGAGCTTGAGCTGTTCACCCGCTTTCCCCCAACGTACATCCAAGCCACCTTGGATTTTGTCAAGGTCAAAAATATGTGTCGGACGACCCAGCTCAAACATCACATAGTTTGAGATATCGACCAACGAGCTCACGCTGCGTTGCCCACAGCGGGCCAAGTAGTTCACCATCCAAGCGGGTGTTGGCGCTTGTGTGTTGACACCGCGCACCACGCGCCCAGAGAAGCGGCCACACAAATCGGGGGCGCTGATCTTGACGGCCAAGGTGTCGTTCGAGGTCACGGCCACGGCGGGGAAAGTCGGCGTTTTCAGCGGGGCACCCGTCAGGGCGGACACTTCGCGGGCAATGCCGTACACGCTCAAACAATGCGCCAAGTTGGGCGTGAGCTTGCACGTCATCAAGGTGTCGTCGAGGTTCAAATATTCGCGGATGTTTTGGCCCAAGGGGGCATCAGCGGGCAGCTCGAGCAAGCCGCCGTTGTCGTCCGCAATTTTGAGTTCTTTGGCCGAGCACAACATGCCTTGGCTTTCGACGCCACGCAACTTGCCCACTTTGATTTTGAAAGGTTTGCCATCTTCACCCGGTGGCAACTCTGCACCGACAGTGGCGCAAGGGATTTTGATGCCCACGCGTGCATTGGGTGCACCGCACACGATGTTGAGCAAGGCACCCTGCCCCACGTCCACCTGGCAAATGCGCAAGCGGTCAGCGTCTGGGTGCTGCACGGTTTCTTTGATCTCGCCCACCACGATGCCTGTGAAAGGCGGCGCTACGGGCTGGAGTTCTTCGACTTCCAAACCAGCCATGGTCAAGGTATCGGCCAGCTCTTGGGTGGTGAGTGCGGGGTTGCAGAATTCGCGCAACCAGGATTCGGGGAATTGCATGATGAATCTCGTGTGTGCGTGGAATTATTGGAACTGGCTCAAGAAGCGAATGTCGCCATCAAAGAACAAGCGCAAGTCGTTCACGCCGTAACGCAGCATGGTGAAACGGTCCATGCCCATGCCGAAGGCAAAGCCGATGAAACGCTCGGGGTCTAGGCCCATGTTGCGCATCACGTTGGGATGCACTTGGCCAGAGCCGCCCACTTCGAGCCAACGGCCAGCGAGCGAGCCGCTTTGAAACTGGATGTCGATCTCAGCACTGGGCTCAGTGAATGGGAAAAAGCTCGGACGGAAGCGCAGCACCAAATCATCGCTTTCGAAGAAGGTGCGGCAGAAATCGGTGATGACCACTTTGAGGTCTTTGAAGCTCACGTTCTCACCAATCCACAAGCCTTCGCATTGGTGGAACATGGGCGAGTGCGTGGCATCGCTGTCCA
The DNA here is from genome assembly GCA_903856995.1 of uncultured Burkholderiales bacterium. Lineage (GTDB taxonomy): Bacteria > Pseudomonadota > Gammaproteobacteria > Burkholderiales > Burkholderiaceae_C > Limnohabitans. The sequence continues at coordinate 5,609 of CAIODK010000280.1, read as the reverse complement.
CACGGTAGGTGCGGCCGGGTGCGATGACGCGAATTTCAGGCATGCCTTGGCCGGCATCCAAATGCGCTTGGTAGCGTTTGACGTGTTGCACCGCATGACGCACTTGCATCGGGCTGGTGTGTGTGCGCAGCAAGTTCGGCGCTTCGGCGCTGCCACCTTCGACATAGAAGGTGTCGTGCATGGAGCGTGCGGGGTGGTCTTCAGGCGTGTTGAGCGCGGTGAAGTTGAACCAGTCGGTTTCAATCTCTGGGCCTTGGGCCACTTCAAAACCCATCGAGCCAAAGATGGCTTCGACGCGGCCGAGCGTGATGCTCACAGGGTGCAAACCGCCAGCCATGCGCGCGCGACCGGGCAAGGTCACGTCGAGGGCTTCGGCTTTGAGTTGGGTCTCTAGTTCGGCATCAGCCAAGGCTTGGCGGCGGGCATTGAGCGCCGCTTCAATCGCTTGCTTGGCCACGTTGATGGCAGCGCCGGTGGATTTCTTTTCTTCCACGCTCAAAGCAGCCATGCCCTTCATCATCTCGGTGATGCGGCCTGACTTGCCCAAGAACTGGGCTTTGGCGTTTTCAAGATCAGCCGGTGTGGTGCTTTGCGCAAACAGGGCCTGAGCACTGGTGACCAGAGAGTCCAACTCGTTCATAAGAATTCGGGGAATGAGAAAACAAAAAAGGGATTGAAGCTGTGTAGCCCCAACCCCTTTACTCGTGGGTGGTTAACCCTAGTCGATCAAGCGGCCAATTTGGCTTTGACTTGATTCACGATGCTGGTGAAAGCAGCCATATCGTGAACGGCCAGGTCGGCCAACATTTTGCGGTCGATTTCGATCGCAGCCTTTTTAAGGCCGTTGGCAAATTGGCTGTATGTCAGACCGCACAAACGTGCAGCTGCGTTGATACGAGCGATCCACAGCTGACGGAACACGCGCTTTTTAGTGCGGCGATCGCGGTAAGCATATTGACCAGCCTTCATCACCGCTTGTTTAGCGACGCGGAAGACATTACCGCGGCGACCGCGGAAACCTTTGGCTAAAGCCAGAACTTTTTTGTGACGGGCACGGGCCGTAACACCACGTTTAACGCGAGGCATATTTTTTCTCCTTGTTCGTCAGTTAATTACAGGCCGCACTTTGGCAGCATTTGTGCCATGTGACCCATATTGGTCTCATGCACAGCCACTGAGCCGCGGAGGTGACGCTTGTTCTTGGTCGTCTTCTTGGTCAAGATATGACGTTTGAAGGCTTGACCGCGTTTGACAGTACCGCCTGGACGAACTCGGAAGCGCTTTTTAGCGCTGCTCTTGGTCTTCATTTTGGGCATTTAGATGCTCCTTTAATTTGTGCTCGCGAGGCGCCTACGCAGGGTGCGTAGTCTTGTAAGCCCCGAGACACTAATGTGCGTCGCCTTTTATGCAGAGGCTGCTGACGCAGCTTCTGCAGCGGGTTTGGCGGCGCCACCCGTTTTCTTCTTACCAGGCGCGATCATCATGATCATCTGACGCCCTTCGAGTTTGGGGAACTGTTCAACAACGATCAGATCCGCCAAATCATCACGGATGCGCTGCAACAGCGCCATACCGATTTCTTGATGCGTGATCTCGCGGCCACGAAAGCGCAGCGTGATCTTGCATTTATCACCGTCATCCAAGAAGCGCTTGATGTTGCGCACCTTGATGTTGTAGTCACCATCATCGGTACCGGGACGGAACTTGATTTCCTTGACCTCGATGACCTTTTGCTTGGACTTCGCTTCAGCAGCCTTCTTTTGCTCTTGGTACTTGAACTTACCGTAGTCCATCAAACGGCACACCGGCGGCACAGCCGTGGCGGCAATTTCAACCAAGTCAACGTCAATCTCGCCAGCCATGCGCAAGGCATCAGCCAAGCTCACGATACCGAGAGGTTCGTTTTCAGGACCTGAAAGGCGGACTTCCGGGGCCATGATTTCCCGGTTAAGGCGGTGTTTGCGTTCCTCGCGCTGGCGGCGGTCGCGAAATTCTGTAGCGATGGTGACTATCCTTAAAAATCAAAAACAAACCGACTCACGTGTGCGACGCACAACTCTTGGCAATTTCTATATGAAATCAGCTTTTGAGGGAGATGTCAGAAGCGATCTTTTGAGAGAAGGCTTCGAGGGACATCACACCGAGGTCTAGATTGCCTCGGGCGCGCACTGCGACGGCGCCAGCTTCCTTCTCTTTGTCGCCTACGACCAAGATGTAGGGAAGCTTTTGCATTGAATGCTCTCGTATTTTATACGTGATTTTCTCGTTACGGAGATCTAAATCGACCCTAAGCCCTTGATTTCGCAGTGTTTTCGCAACTTCTTGGCAATATTCGGCCTGAGAATCGGTGATATTGAGCACCGAAACCTGAGTTGGGGCCAACCAAGTGGGTAAAGCGCCCGCGTGCTGTTCGATCAAAATCCCGATGAAACGTTCCATGCTGCCTACGATGGCTCGGTGCAAGATAACGGGGCGTTGGCGTGAGCCATCTTCTGCCGTGTACTCGGCATCCAAGCGCTCCGACAGGTTGAAGTCGACCTGAATCGTGCCGCACTGCCACTCACGGCCAATTGCGTCTTTCAGGGTGTATTCGATCTTGGGGCCGTAGAAAGCGCCGTCGCCCTCAGAGATCACAAACTCGCACCCTGCGGCGGTCAAGCTGTCCATCAACGCCTTTTCGGCCTTGTCCCACAAGTCATCCGAGCCAATGCGCGCCTCGGGGCGCGTGGACACTTTGTACAAGATGTTGGTGAAGCCAAAGTCTTCGTACACCTCCTTGAGCACCTTGGTGAAGGTGTCGCACTCGGGCAAGATTTGGTTTTCGGTACAGAAGATGTGACCATCATCTTGCGTAAAACCCCGCACGCGCATGATGCCGTGCAAGCCACCCGAAGGCTCGTTGCGGTGACATTGGCCAAACTCGCCATAGCGCAATGGCAGATCGCGGTAGCTCTTGATGCCTTGCTTGAAGATCAGGATGTGGCCGGGGCAGTTCATGGGCTTCAAAGCGTAGTCACGCTTCTCAGACTCGGTGGTGAACATGTTGTCGCGGTACTTGTCCCAATGGCCAGTTTTCTCCCACAGCGATTGATCCAAGATTTGCGGACCTTTGACTTCGAGGTAGCCGTTGTCGCGGTAGACCTGACGCATGTACTGCTCAATGGTCTGCCACACGGTCCAGCCCTTGGGGTGCCAAAACACCAAACCGGGCGCGTGCTCGTCGATGTGGAACAAGTCCAACTCACGGCCCAACCGACGGTGGTCGCGCTTCTCAGCCTCTTCGAGACGTTTGAGGTAGAGCTGCAAATCATCCTTACTAGCCCAAGCCGTGCCGTAAATGCGTTGCAGCATTTCGTTCTTGCTGTCGCCGCGCCAGTAAGCACCGGCCACTTTCATCAGCTTGAAGTGCTTGAGCTTGCCGGTGCTGGGCACATGCGGGCCACGGCACAAATCTTCGAAGTTGCCTTCGCGGTACAGGCTCACGTCTTCATTGCTAGGGATGCTGGCAATGATTTCTGCCTTGTAGTGCTCGCCCATGCCTTTGAAATACGCCACCGCCTCGTCACGAGGCAACACGCGGCGCACCACCGGTTCGTCTTTGTTGACCAACTCGGTCATGCGTTTTTCAATAGCCACCAAGTCTTCGGGCGTGAAGCCGCGGGTGAACGAGAAGTCATAGAAGAAGCCGTTCTCGATCACAGGACCGATGGTCACCTGCGCCTCGGGAAACAGCTCTTTCACCGCATAGGCCAACAAGTGGGCGGTGGAATGACGAATCACCTCCAAGCCTTCGGCATCTTTGGCCGTGATGATGGCCAAGCTCGCATTGCTGCTCATCGTGTGACTGGTGTCCACCACCTTGCCATCGACCTTGCCGGCCAAAGCCGCCTTGGCTAAGCCAGCACCAATCGACATGGCCACCTCGGCCACCGTCACGGGGCCTGGAAATTCACGTTGCGAACCGTCGGGGAGAGTAATCTGAACCATGTGTATTTAATTTAAAGCGCGGTAAAAGAATGATTTTACGCCGCCCCAATGACGTGCCGGAGGCAGGCGCCGCATATCTATAAAATCTCAATCAGCCTTGATTTTTCGAACTAAAAAGTTCGCCACCCCATGATGGGAAATGAAACACAAAACGATGAAAACTCTTGCTGTCCTATTGGGCGTACTCCTCAGCGCTGTCGCCTCTGCCGAAAACAAAGACGGTAGCAACGAGTCCTCCTTTATCGCCTACAAAATCAAAGCCGGCGACACATTGAATCGGTTGGCACACCAATACCTCGTGCAACCCGTCGATCTAGACGCCATTCAAAAAGCCAACCAGCTACGAAGTCTGGACATTTTGAAAGTGGGGGCCGAGCTCAACATCCCCCGCCACTTGGTCAAGACAAGTCCATCGAAGGCCGCCATCATGGGGCTGTCATGCGCCACATCCATTCGAATTGGTAACTCAAGCAAAGCATTAACCGTGGGCACCCAAGTCAGCGAAGGGGCCGTGATTGAAGTGCCTGCCGAGTGTCATGTCTCCTTGTTGCTGGAAGACGGCTCCATCATCCGACTCCCCTCCAGCGCGTCTCTGAAAATCTCCACCCTCCGTAAAAATGCACTTGAGACAGCCCCCGAAGTCAAACTCGACCTCGCGCGAGGGCGGGTGGAGTTGGATGTCAACAAAAGTCGATCCAAGTCGACACCATTTGAAGTCCGCACCCCCATTTCCATCATGGGCGTCCGCGGCACAGAGTTCCGCGTGGGTTACTCACCCGAAGATCAGTCGAGTCAAGTCGAAGTCCTAGGCGGCGTCGTTCAGACGCGAGGCAGCACAGACGCAACGGCACAAGCCATCACCCAAGGCCTTGGCGTTCCCATCAACGCCGATGGCAAGTCGTTAGGGGTCGAAAAACTCCTAGACCCACCGGTCTTCGCCGCGGCCAAAGCAACCACTGGCTCACCGCCTTCGTTTGTGGTGCAGCTCACTGCGCCACCCCATGCCAGTTATTTCGTGGCCGACAGCTCTAACACGGCCAACCTCACGGGGCAAAGATCATCGCAACATCTGTTGAGTCCAGAGCTGTTCATCCCCAAACTCACGCCACAGGTGACCTTCTACCTCCTCACCTCCGTCTCAGAAACTGGACTCGTCGGCACTGAACGCACCTATGGCTTTTGCGCCTCGCTTGCCGACGGCAAAGAGGCCCGCTGCTCCGCCCTCTTTGATGCGCCTCTAGCCGATGGCGTCGCGATGAGTTTTCACCTATCGAAAACCATCGACGGTGTCATGCATCGACTGTTAGACACGCAAACTCTGCACGCGCGCCATGGTCGATTCTCCATTCAGGGTTTGCCTGCAGGTCACTACCAATGGCGCTTGTCATACCCAATGGCTGAGCCATCTCACGCCTCAACCAGCCACCCAGTGATCCGTCAATCTGGCTCGTTTGAACTCATCACACTGCCAACGCCTTCACCTTGAACGCCCACCAACAACGCAAAGCCCTTCTACGTCGTGAGTGGCTATTCACAGTCGCAGTCGCTCTGGCGCTTCTGATTGCGCTGGTATGGGGCGGTATTGCCAAGCCCTTAGGCGATGTGCTCTACGACCACTTCAT
>CAIODK010000279.1 GCA_903856995.1 uncultured Burkholderiales bacterium | reverse complement strand
GTTCGGTGGGGCCGACGCATCTGCCGTCATCCACGCCATAAAGCTGGTTTCTGATGCGCCATAAAACTCAACAATGTGTGCTTGGGGGAACAGCGCTTGCAGAGCCGCCGTACGCTCTCGCATCCAACGTGCGCCGCTGATCAAAATCAACCGCACACCATCAATGGGGGCCAAGGCGCGGCGGGCCGCGATCTCGAGCATCAGCAGCAATTGGCTGGGGACTGCGACGAGGCAAGGCGTGCGACCGGTGCGCAAGGTGTCCAACAGGCGGGCCGCAGAAAAGCGCTCTTGCACCACCACGCCAGCGCCACTCCAGAGCCCCAACATCATGCCAAACAAGAACAGCGAGTGCGAGAAGCGCCCAGGGGCCATCACACAGCTCGCGGCGTCGGGGCCAAAGGTGTCCATGCAAACGCGCAGGCTCTCGGTCCACGACTGGTGGTCGCGGCGAAACCCCTTGGGCACACCGGTACTGCCAGATGTGAAGCCAATGTAGAAGGGGCTGGTTGGCAAGGGTGGCGGCAGTATGGCGGGGTCATGGGTGAAAACGTTTTGCACGTTTTGGCGCACCGCAGGGGGCCAATCAGGGTCGCTTACCGCGGCGCAACGCCCGCTGGTGATGATGGCCAAGAACGCCACCATTTGGGCGATGGTGCTGAGCTGTGCATCCACCCAAACCGTGGCGGGGGCTTGGCTTTGGGTCAGCGCGTCCGCTTGGTGTTGTACTGCGTCATGGAGCTGCGCAAAGGTCAGTTGGGTCTGGCCATCGTCCATGGCCACCACGTGCGCACGGGTCTGAGCCCACCGCGCCAGTGGGGCATGCACCCATGTGTCAGCCACCAAAGCGCCAATCAGGCAAGCCGCGTGCGACGGTCTGAACCACCGTGGCGCACAAGGCGCACTTGATCAAATCGCCCGGCACAAACACCAAGGTGCCCATGATGGCCTGTTCCCACGACAGGTTGGCGATGTTCACCAAGCCCACGACACCGCACACATGCACCACCAGCAAACCACCGATGGCGGAAGCCATAAAGGCACTGATGGCGGCGCTACGCGGTGTGGCCGTAGGCAACATGGACATGGCCCAGCCGGTAACGAAGGCGCCGACGGGCCACCCAATCAGGTAGCCACTGGCGGGTGAGAAGAACACCCCCAAACCGCCCCGCCCACCCGACAACAAGGGCAAGCCCAATGCGACAGCAGCCAAGAACAGCATGAGTGCTTGCAAGCCACGTTTGGCCCCCAGCATGCAGCCGGCCAACATGACACCCAACGTTTGCAGCGTGATCGGTACGCCCAAGGGCAAATCGATTTTGGGGATCAGACCGAAGACGGCAATCAAAGCGGCAAACAACGAGACCAAAGCGAGCGAGCGTGAAGAGGGGTGCATAAGAGATGTTCCGGTTGTCGTATCTGCCTTGGCCTCAGCGGCGCAGGCGGACATGAAGTGCATCGGCCACGCGGCGCGCGGCGATGAGCATTTGAATCGTGAGAGGTGCGAGTATTTTAAAACCGCCGGCCTTGCCGGTGCGCAAGCGGTGGGCATCGTCCAAACGACGCCAAAGCACAAAAAAATGCTCGGTGAACCGCAGCATCAAAGCCAGCTGTAAAGCCAACTGCTCAGAGGGCACGCCCCAACGGTTCAGCGGCGAGAGCACGCGTTCAAACACATGCAGCAAATCGGTGTAACGGGTGGTGAGCGTGAGGGCGATGCCCATCAAGCTGGTGCAGCTCAGGCGCAACACCGTGACCGCGGCCCACACGGGGTGCTGCATGTACAGGTGAAAGGCGGCAATCAACAAGCTGGCGATACCCAAACCCACCAGCAAGGGACGCGCTCTGGCCGTGGCACGGCCCAGCGATGCGAAGACAGCCATGCACACGGCCGCAGCCACCGACAGCACGGCCAACTGATCCGTCCAAAAAAGCCCCGTGCCCAGCAACGCCAAGCTCACCAGCTTCACCCAAGCGGGTACAGCGTGGAGCCACGTGTGTTGTTCGCTGTACAGGCTGCCCATCGTGATTAAGCGGTGCGCGCCGCCACGTCTGCCTCGTAAGCAGCGCAAACCGCTGCGCCCATGCCATCTGCACGCACCTGTCCTTTGTCTAGCCAAATCACGCGGGCAAAGTGACGCACATGGTCGAGCACATGGGTCGACACAATGATTTGTTCTTTGGCTTGCGCCATGTCGCGGCGCAGCAAAGCTTGGCTGGGTAGGTCGAGGCTAGCGAAGGGCTCATCCAACAAAAGCGTGCGGTGCGAAGCCACCATCAAAGCCAGCCAACACACATGCTGGCGTTGGCCTTGGCTCAGGCTACCAATGGCGCGTGGCGCCCAATGTGCCAAGCCGCGTGCGGCAAGCCATGTGCGCACACGGCTCTGGGCCTCATGCCGTGAGAGCTTCAGGGGGTGCAGGCTCAAGGCCAACTCCTCCTCCACCGTCGGGAAGATGATTTGTTCATCCGAGTTTTGAAACATCATGCCCACGGCGTTCTGGCCATCGGGTAGCACCACGCGGCCCGACTGTGGTTGATCCAACCCGCACATCACACGGAACAAACTACTTTTGCCAGCGCCGTTGTCGCCAATCACCCCAATGCGCGGCTCAGCCAGTAGCAATGTGAGGCCCGAGAACACCGACGTGCCGCCGCGCGTCAAACAAATATCCTCGAGTGCTAGGCATGAAGGGCTGTCGACGTTGGTGTGGGTCGCAAGAGTTGCGGGGCTTGTAGCTGCGTGCAT
>CAIODK010000278.1 GCA_903856995.1 uncultured Burkholderiales bacterium | reverse complement strand
TCGCTTGCGCCCACGCGCTGACCGCAGCCAAGCTGCAAAGCGCAAAAACCGTGAGTCGTCGAAACAAGAACAGGGGCATGAAACAACCAAGAAGAGAAACATAACAACGCATCACGCTGTCACCGATGATTCATTGTAGAAAGGCTTTATTTCATTTCAGTGAATAGGCACCCGCGCTCCCGCATAAAATCAAGGTCTGTATCTAAGGAAGACTCATGGGACGCACCCTTTACGACAAGATTTGGGACGAGCACGTCGTCCACACCGAAGAAGACGGCACAGCCATCCTCTACATCGACCGCCATTTGGTGCACGAAGTCACCAGCCCACAAGCGTTTGAGGGCATCCGCCAAGCAGGGCGCAAGATTTGGCGCGTCAGCTCCATCGTGGCCACCGCTGACCACAACACCCCCACCACTGGCTGGGAGTTGGGCTACGACGGCATCACCGACCCCATCAGCAAAGAACAAATCACCACGCTCGACAGCAACATGGCCGAGTTCGGCTCTGCCGCGTTCTTCCCGTTCATGTCTAAGCGCCAAGGCATCATCCACGTGATTGGCCCTGAAAACGGCGCCACCCTGCCCGGCATGACGGTGGTGTGCGGCGACAGCCACACCTCCACCCACGGCGCGTTTGCCGCGTTGGCCCACGGCATCGGCACCTCAGAGGTCGAGCACGTGATGGCCACACAAACCTTGTTGGCCAAAAAAGCCAAGAACATGCTCATCAAAGTCGAAGGCGCGCTGGCCAAAGGCGTGACAGGCAAAGACGTGGTGCTGGCCATCATCGGCAAGATCGGCACCGCGGGCGGCACGGGCTACACCATTGAGTTTGCAGGCTCGGCCATTCGTGGTTTGAGCATGGAAGGCCGCATGACGGTGTGCAACATGGCCATCGAAGGTGGCGCGCGCGCTGGCCTGGTGGCGGTGGATGACAAAACCATTGAGTACGTCAAAGGCCGCCCCCTGTCTCCCACGGGCGTTGAATGGGACCAAGCTGTGGCGTACTGGAATACTTTGCACTCTGATACCGACGCCAAGTTTGACGCCGTGGTCGAGCTCAAAGCCGAAGACATCTTGCCGCAAGTCACTTGGGGCACCTCGCCCGAAATGGTGTTGGACATCAACGGCATCGTGCCCGACCCAGACAAAGAAAAAGACGCCAACAAGCGCAGCGCCATCGAGCGCGCCTTGACCTACATGGACCTGCAGCCAGGCAAAGCGCTGAACGACTTGTTCGTGGACAAAGTGTTCATTGGCTCTTGCACCAACAGCCGCATCGAAGACATGCGCGAAGCCGCTGCGGTGGTCAAAAAACTCGGTCAAAAAGTGGCCAAGAACATCAAGCTCGCTCTTGTTGTGCCAGGCTCTGGCTTGGTCAAAGCACAAGCTGAAGCGGAAGGCCTGCACGAGATTTTCAAAGCCGCTGGCTTTGAGTGGCGCGAGCCCGGTTGCTCCATGTGTTTGGCCATGAACGCTGACCGACTTGAGCCTGGCGAGCGCTGTGCCTCTACCAGCAACCGCAACTTCGAAGGCCGTCAAGGCAACGGTGGTCGCACGCACTTGGTCAGCCCCGCCATGGCCGCTGCTGCCGCTATTCATGGCCACTTTGTGGACGTGCGCAAGTTCGCCTAAGGGATAAAAATCATGCAGAAATTCACCCTCCACAAAGGCATCGTGGCCCCCATGGACCGCGAGAACGTTGACACCGACGCCATCATCCCCAAGCAGTTTTTGAAGTCCATCCGTAAGACCGGCTTTGGCCCCAACTTGTTTGACGAGTGGC
>CAIODK010000277.1 GCA_903856995.1 uncultured Burkholderiales bacterium | reverse complement strand
TTTGCAAATACTTGTTGGTCAACGATGCACTCATGACTGCACCTCCTCAAAGGTGAATGCGGTGGCGAGTTTGATCAAGGCGTATTCCAAGACCAAGCCCACGATGCCAATCACGAAGATGGCGATGATGATGTTTTTAACGTTCAGGTTGTTCCACTCGTCCCACACCCAAAAGCCAATGCCCACGCCACCGGTCAGCATCTCAGCGGCGACGATCACCAACCAAGCGGTGCCCACCGCCAAGCGCACACCCGTGAGCATGTAGGGCAAGACGGCGGGGAACAAAATCTTGCTGACGATCTTCCACTCGGAGAGGTTGAGCACACGGGCCACGTTCATGTAGTCTTGCGGCACGCGTTGCACGCCCACGGCGGTGTTGATGACCATGGGCCAGATGGAGCAAATGAAGATGGTCCAAATGGCGGCAGGGTTGGCACCCTTGAAGACCAACAAACCAATCGGTAGCCAAGCCAGGGGTGACACAGGCCGCAACAAACTGATGAGCGGGTTGAACATGCGTGACAAAAACTCGAAACGCCCAATCAAGAAACCCAACGGGATGCCCACCAGCGCGGCCAAGCCAAAGCCCAGTGCCACGCGCTTGAGTGAGCTCCAGATGTTCCAGCCCACGCCTTGGTCGTTGGGACCATTGCTGTAGAACGGGTTGCTGAACACATCCACGGCTTGCCAAAAGGTGTCGGTGGGGTTGGGAAAGTTGTTGGTGCTGGTGATGGACACCAGCGACCAAATACCCACCAGCAGTGCCAAGCCCATGAAGGGCGGCACCACGCGTGACAACAGGTGTTTCAAATACATGGGGTGTGTCCTTGTGCGAGAGAGTTCGTCAGTGGTTTAAGCGTGGACTTTGAAGCTGTCGGCGTACTTCTTCGGGTCTTTGCCGTCCCACACCACGCCGTCCATGAGCTTGCTGGTGCGCATCACGTCTTTGGGTACCGGTGTTTTGCTGGCCGCAGCCGCTTGTTTGAAGATGTCAATCTGGTTGATCTCTTTGGCCACCTTCAAATAGTCGGGGTGGTCTTTGAGCAAGCCCCAACGCTTGTGCTGTGTGAGGAACCACATGCCGTCAGACAGATAAGGGAAGTTGGCGGTGCCGTCGTTGAAGAACTTCATGTGGTTGGGGTCATCCCACGTTTTACCCAAACCGTTTTGGTAGCGGCCCAGGATGCGTTGGTTGATCACATCCACGCTGGTGTTCACATAGGATTTGTCGGCGATGGTTTCAGCCATCTTCATTTTGTTTTGCAGACCCGCATCGATCCACTTGCCGGCTTCCAAGATCGCCGCCGTGACAGCGCGTGCCGTGTTGGGATATTTTTTGACGAAGTCGCCGGTCGTGCCCAACACTTTTTCAGGGTGGTCACGCCAAATGTCTTGGGTGGTGGCCGCAGTGATGCCGATGCCGTCGGCAATGGCGCGGTGGCCCCAAGGCTCTCCCACGCAGTAGCCGTCCATGTTGCCAACGCGCATGTTGGCCACCATTTGCGGTGGTGGCACGGTGATGACCTTGGCGTCTTTCAGTGGGTTCACGCCGACGCTGGCCAACCAGTAATACAACCACATGGCGTGTGTGCCGGTGGGGAAGGTTTGTGCAAAGGTGTATTCGCGTTTGTCGGTGGCCATCAGTTTGGCAAGACTGGCGGCATCGACCGCGCCTTTGTCGGCGAGCTTCTTGGAGAGCGTGATGGCTTGGCCGTTTTGGTTCAAGTTCATCAACACAGCCATGTCTTTCTTGGGTCCGGCGGTGCCCATGTGCACGCCGTAGATCAGGCCGTACAAAGCGTGCGCAAAGTCGAGCTCGCCGTTGACCAACTTGTCGCGCACGCTTGCCCAGCTGGACTCTTTGGAGGGAATGATCTTGACGCCGTATTTTTTGTCGATACCCAGTACCGAGGCCATCACCACGCTGGCGCAATCGGTGAGGGGGATGAAGCCAATCTTGACCTCTTCTTTTTCAGGTTTGTCTGAGCCTTGGGCGTACACCGCGGCACGCAAGGCGGGTGCGATGGTGAGTGCGCCTGCAGTGGCGGCTTGCAATACATTGCGGCGGCTCATGGGGGTCTCCAAAAGTTTGCTCATGACATCACTCCTTTAATAAACGGGGGACAAAAATGACAAAGGCGTCCTCACCACATGCGAATGGATGCATGGGTGGGGACGCCGTTGTCCTTGAGCCGTCGTTGGCTCTTGTCTTTGGTTATTGCAATTGCTGTGCCATGAGCTAAGGGTTCTCCCGAGGGGTTTTGCGCCCCAAGTTGGGGTGTGTTGATGGATGCGCACCAAGTTGGCGCCCCAAATCAGGACAGCAGGTCGGCCATGTCCAAGGTGCGTTGCGCGATCTCGGCCATCTTGAGACCTTTATCCATGGCGATTTTTCTGAGTTTGGTGAAAGCCTCTTGCTCAGTCAGACCTTGGCGCGCCATCAGCAGGCCTTTGGCGCGATCCACCACCGTGCGTTCTTGCAGGGCGTTGCGCGCATCGTCGCGTTCATCGCGCAAATGCTTTTCGTACTCAAAGCGCGCCATGGCCACGTCGAGGATGGGTCGGATGCGCCCGCTGGAGAGACCATCAACGATATAGGCAGACACACCGACGGCCACCGCATCACGCACATGTGTGGTGTCGCTGTCATCGGTGAAGAGCACGATGGGGCGGCGCGCATCTCGGGTGGCGAACACCACGTGCTCGAGCGCATCGCGTGCGTCAGACTCCGCGTCGACGATGATGAGATCGGGTTGCAGTTGGCTGATGCGGTCAGCCAAAAAAACATCGGCGGGGAGGGATGCGATCAAATTAAAGCCGCTTTCCAGCAAACCGATCCGCAAGGCCCTAGAGCGTTCAGCCTGTGTGACCGCGTGTTCGTCGGAGGTATCTTGAATATCTAAGTCGGGTGCGACCACCACGATCCGCAAGGCCTCGGCGGGTTTGGTTTTCGTTTTATTCTTTGTCATGCAAGCCATTTGGTTCTTTGCTTGTGACAGGAGCAAGTACTAGGCCACAAAGGCGCTGCAACGCGTTTGAATGGATCGCCTACATCACGCGTTGCCCATGGCCTGCCAAAGGGCTTCTACTTTGGCGGTGACGTCGGGGCTCATCTTCATGGTGCGGCCCCATTCGCGGCTGGTCTCGCCGGGCCACTTGTGTGTGGCGTCCATGCCCATTTTGCTGCCCAGGCCGCTGACGGGAGAGGCGAAGTCGAGGTAGTCTATCGGCGTGCTCTCCACCAGCAGGGTGTCGCGGCTTGGGTCCATGCGTGTGGTGATGGCCCAAATGACGTCGGCCCAGTCGCGCACGTGGATGTCCTCGTCCACCACCACAATGAACTTGGTGTACATGAACTGGCGCAGAAAACTCCAGATGCCAAACATTACACGCCTTGCGTGGCCGGGGTAGGACTTTTTAATGCTGACCACCGCCATGCGGTAGCTGCAGCCCTCGGGTGGCAAATAAAAGTCAACAATTTCGGGGTACTGTCGTTGCAGCAGCGGCACAAACAATTCATTCAACGCCAGGCCCAGCATGGCGGGCTCGTCGGGTGGCTTGCCGGTGTAGGTGGAGTGGTAGATCGGTTCGCGTTTTTGCGTGATGCGGTCAATGGTGAAGACAGGAAACTCTGCCGTTTCGTTGTAGTAGCCTGTGTGGTCGCCGTAGGGGCCTTCTAGCGCGTGCTCAAAACCGGTGGGG
>CAIODK010000276.1 GCA_903856995.1 uncultured Burkholderiales bacterium | reverse complement strand
GAATGAGCAATCGGTTGTAGATGTAGAAGGCGTAATCCACACCAATGCCCGTTGCAAGCACCATCACAGGCAAGGTCGCCACAGTCAGGCCAATGTCCAAACTCTTCATGAACCAGTAGCCCAAAAAGGTCGCGATGGTCAGCGGCAAGCAACAAGCCAGCATGGCGCGCCAGTCGCGATACGCAAAGAGCACCAAAACAATGATGGCCAGATACACGTAAAGCATCATCGGCAACTCTCGGGCTTCAACCTCCTCATTCGTCGCGGCCAACACGCCCGCATTGCCAGAGGCCAGTCGCACCGTCACGCCCAGTGCTTCTGGCTTGTATTTCAGGCGAAAGTCTTTGACCGCCTCAATTGCGGACTTGATTGTGGTGGCTTTATGATCGGCCAAGTTGATATGGGCCGCCATCATCGTGCAGGTTCGATTGAACAAGCCACCCGCTTCGGGTAAATAGCCCACCGCCACTTGCAATGCCTTGGTATCACGGGGCAAGGCCGCCATCTTTGGATTGCCTTCGTTGAGCCCTGCATTGGCAAACTTGGCCAAGCCAGATAATGACTGCACAGACAACACGCCAGGCACCTCGCTCATGGACTGGCTGAACTGATCGATGTAGTTGAGCACCTCAAAGTTGTTGCAAGAATCGTTAGGCGTCTCAAACACCACGGTCAGCACATCCATACCCAGATCAAAACGTTTGACGATGTTTCCAACATCCTGGTTGTAGCGTGAATCTGCACGCAACTCGGGGGCACCTGACTGTAACGCGCCAATGTGGCGTCCGTGGCTTTGCCACACAGCCACCCCCAACACCACGACGGCGGCGGCGAACACCAAACGCGCATACTTGATATCGGCAATCAGGCCCAAGCGCTGAATCAGCGCACCCCGTTTGTTTTGAATACCTTCCAGATGCAGCGCGTACTTTTGCGAGAAGCGGAAATACGAGGCGACGATGGGCAGCATGATTAAGTTGGTCACGATCTTGTAGCCCACACCAATCGATGCGGCAATGCCAAGCTCACGAATCATTGGAATCGGAATCATCACCAGCGTGATGAAGCCCACAAATGCCGTCACCAAGGCCAAAGTGCCTGGAATGAACAAGCTCGAAAAACTCTCGCGTGCGGCAGTCACCGAATCCGCCCCATTGGCCACTGCTTTTGAAATGGCGTTGATCTGCTGCACACCATGAGACACACCAATTGCGAACACCAAAAATGGCACCAAAATCGCCAACGGATCCAACCCAAAGCCCAAGAGTGTGAGCGTTCCAAACTGCCACACGACCGAGACCATCGAACAAAAAATTGGCAAGATCGTCAACAGCACCGAGCGGCAATACCAGTAAACAGCTAAAGCGGTTAAGAGCGTAGCCAGAACAAAAAAACTCGCCACACTCTTGGCACCATCGGCGATATCGCCAATTTGCTTGGCAAAGCCAACTATTTCTATTTCATGCTCTGGCGTCTCCAGCTTGCCGCGAATCTCTTGCTCTAAGGTGGCTGCCAGCGCCAAGTAGTCCAGCTGCTGATGCGTTGCGGGGTCTTCTTCAAGCAAATCAGCCATGACCATCGCTGCGCTTGCATCATTGGCCACCAAGCTGCCTGTGTAGCCGCCACGTGCCGCACGGTCTCGAATCACATTGATCTTGTCTGCATCCAGAGCTTCGGGCGTTACCGTGCCACTGATGACGTCCTCGGCCTGAAAACCCTCCTCCGTCAGCTCGTAAACGCGGGTGTTGGGTGTCCACAAAGACTGCACTGAACGACGATCAATGCCTGGCAAATACAGCACAGCCTCGGTCACCTCATGGAGTTTTTTCAGAGAGGCAGGCTTCCAAATATGGCCATCCCGCGCTCGCACCACCACCATGATGCGGTTGGAGCCAAACAGCTGAGTTCGATATTTGAAGAAGGTATCGGTGTACTCATGGCCATACGGCAACTGCTTGTCAAAGCCCGCTGACATGTGCAGGCGCGAAGCAAGCAAGCCCATGCCAATCGTCAGAATCAAAAGCGCAATCAAGGTGGTCGCCCGATAACGGAAGAAGAAACCTTCCAAGCGCTCTACAAAACCAACGATGCTGGGCATTGAATAATCCTCTAGTGAAAATTAGAAGGCGTAGGAAGCCGTGACGGTTGCCACATCACGGTCACGCATCACGTTGAGGTCGCCCCCGCCCCAGAACTTGCTGTAACCCAAGCCCACTTTGCAAACGTTGTGGTAGTCAAAGTTCACGCCCAAGGCCAAGGCTTTGCGACCTTCCACAAAGGGAATGGTGTTAGGGCTGGTGCCCTTGACGTCGTGGTAGTAGTCCACCAGTGGCGTGGCCGTCCAGCCTGAATCAAACACATTGGCATAGGTGAGGCTGACCTCGGCCACATAGCCCCAAGAGTTTTTGCTCGGCATGGTGTAGTTGTTGAGCAGATAAGGCACGCCGCCAGACAAGTCGAGGTTGGGATAGCGGGTGACTGCCAGCTCAACCAAGAACGCCCCATCGGCTGCGCCCAAGGCACGTGTCATCTCAGTTGGAAGCCAGGTGAATGCGGTGGTGTGAAATTGGAATTTTTTCTCGCTGGCGTAGCCGTTGGCCATGGCGTTAGCGGTGTAATCATTAGACAAGGCTGCTAGGTTGTATTGCGCCTTTGAGTTAGAACCAGTTTTCAATGGCACCGTTGGATCAATCGCCACACTGTCCCTAGGCCGGTACGACAACTCCGAACCAAAAGCCCAGTCGCCGGCTTTGGTGTTCATGGATAGACCAAACAAATCTAAGTCTTGTCCGTACTGTTCAACCGCTGTCATACCCAGCACATTGGCGGCCCCATTGACCTTGAAGCCCACAAACGGCAATTTGTCGTGGTAGCGCATGTAGTACGTAGCGAACTCGGTATCGCCGCCTGCAGGCTTGAAGCGCATATTGACGCCGTATTGACCACCTGTAGGTTTTTGTTTCTCGACGGGAATTACCCCACCGACACTGCTCATGATCGAGTCCAAAGTGCGTCCGCGTGTGGGGTCAAAGTCACCGTTACCCCCCACCCCCAAACGGGAAGGGAAGAATGCCCCCCTTCGCCCCCCTTTACCCAAAAAGTCAGCACTCGACCAATAGCTGCCTGCCGGGTCAAGTTTGAAGCTGTTCCAAGCAAACTGGTAGTAGCTCTCCATCGAGATGCCTGGCATGAGCGCGGTGCTGAGCGAGGCCATCGGCGCGGGAATCAAAATTTCTTTGACCTGTGTTCCAGGAATATGGGCCTTGCGCACATCCAAGGCGTTGATCGAGTTGATCCCGCCCATGATGAAAATATCCTCACCCCAGTTGATGACCTGGTTGCCCAGCTTTAGCTTGGCTGAATTGTCAGACCATCGGAAATCTTTTGACACCCACAAATCCAGCAGCGACACGTCTTGGCGCAAGGCTCGCCGTGCTTCGTCATCCAGCGGCGTGCGCGCTGTGCGTGTGGCAGCAAAATCGGACGACCAAGTCATGCGCCCTAGCGCTGCCCAGTTGCCACGCTCCCCGAGCGCCAGCTCATGTGTGCCTTTCAACACAGTCGAGACGATGTCACCTTTTTTGTAGTTAAGGTCACCGTCGTCGATATTGGTGTAGTTGAAGTCGGGGTTGGAGGAGGTGGAAACGCCGTTCACGCGTTGACCTAACTCACCAGAGGTTGCGGCACTGCCGCCTGAGTCGCGTCCAATGATGCTGGCATCGGGCGACCGCATGCGGCGCTGAATGCCCAGCGAAATTGTTGAATCAAAAGTGCCGCTCATGCCGTTTTCGAGTTCAAATTTGACGGCAAAAGCAGGGGTGGCTAAGCCTAGGCCCATGGCAGCCAGTGCGAGTGCGATGGGGGCGCGACGCATCAAAGTGGGTGTGTTCATGACTTTTCTCCTTGGTCAGTTGAGTTAATTAGCGATCACCCGCGCGGCGCAACTCGTCGGAGTCAAAGCGTTTGCTGTCAATGCGTCCCTCTTGCCCAGCTAACCAGTCGGTGGGCTTGCCTTCTTGGGTGGCGTTTTCGGCCAAGTAGCGGTTGACCATCAAATCCCACGAGGTGAACTCTTGGCTCACACAGGCACCCAGCTCCACAGCGGGGTAGAGCGAGGCTTCCATGACGCGCCAGAGCTTGCCTTGGGCGTCGTGTTGATCGGCGGCGAGCAGCATCCAAGTGTCTTCGTCAAGGTAGAAGGTGCGCTTGGCAAACATGTGGCGCATGCCTTGTTTGACCGTGGCCTCCACCTTCCAGACACGGTGGAGTTCGTAGCGCATCAGGTCACGCTTGGGGAAGAGCCCCTCATACACCTCAGACATTTTGCGTTTGGCCACAAATTTGAAGTTGTTGTAGGGCACATACATCTCCTGCTTGCCCGCCAGCTTCCAGTCGTAGCGATCGAGTGCGCCAGCAAACATGGGATATTGGTCAGCAGTTTCCATGTTTTCATACCCAGGAATGGGGTTGTCGTACTCAAAGGAAGGCAGGCGGCGCACGCGACGCTGCCCTGGGAAATACATCCAAGCGTCGTTGGATTTGCCAAGGAAGTAGTGCAGCAAAATGATTTCACCCGTGCGTGAGGCAGGGGCTGTGGCCAAGTTCAGCAGCTTCATCTGCACGCCGCCCACCTCTTCGATGGATTTGACTTTGGCGGAGGCAAAAGGGGTGATGACCACTTGGTCTTGCGCCAAACCGTAAAAGCTGCCATCGGGGTTGATGAAGTTGGTTTGGTAGTTCTCCTGGCGACCTTCCCCTTGCCAACGCAGGCGGTGATTCCACACCGCTTCGGCGCCATTTTTGGGAATGGCAAACGGAAAGCCCCCTCCCACTGCTTGAGCCAAATTGTCTCGGCCATCGCTGGTGAGCTTCGCGCTCGTGGCATTGGTGCGTGTTTGTGTGTAAACCGAGTCTGGATAGCCACAGCTGCGATGGGTCGGGTAGACATCCATGCGGTAGCCCTTGCGGGTTTTGATTAATTCGATCTGTCCCGCTGAGAGTTTGTCTTTGTACTTATCGACATTGCTCGCATCAATGGAGAACAGTGGCTTATCTGCAGCATACGGATCCTGACGTGCGTCGCTCAATTTGTGCCGACCCTTGGGCAAGCCGCCTTCCCATTTTGGAATGCTGCCGTCTGTATTGCCCGCGCGTTCGGCACCTACAGGGGTCAGGTCCTTGCCCATCTGACCAGCCTCTTGTTCACTGACCGCGGCACCTGCTGTGAACGCTAGCCCCAGCAACCCCGCAAGCACCACCTTGAGTGGTTTTACTGTTTGATTTTTTTTCATATCACTTGTCTCCTTTTGAAATTTTTCAATCACACATTCACCATTGATTCGATCTATTCCATCGCAATGCCCTGCGCCTGCAAACGCTTAACGATCTCTTGGCGACTGGCCACCACATCGGTCAGTGGCGTGGCCCTGAGATGTGCAACCTCAGAGGGGGTGTAGGGCGTGGTGTTGGGTGGCATCTCATGCTTGCTGAAGGTTTTCAAAATCCAGTTCATCAACTCTGCAACCTCTGCATGGGTGAGTGCCGATTGCGAGGTGCCAGGGACTTGGATCAAAAACTCGCGCCCCCCATTGACCTTAAGGAAATGCCCCAACACGCTGGCCATCTTGGGCACGCCAGCACTCGGGCTACCAGAGGCATCTTGCCCATGACACCCCGAGCAATGCAGCATGTAGTTCATGCGTGGCGAGCCTGCATCAGCAGCCCTAAGTGGCCCACTCATCAGGGTCATGCAAAGAAGAATCCAGCCATAGCGTCGCACGGTCTAACCCCCTGTCGCACTTGTCAAACGGCTGCGCTTTTGATGGGTGTCATTGGGTGTGCCTCCAAGCTGGCGCGTGGCTGCTACAAACGCTGGCGTCAGCCAAGCCAAATCGCTGACCGACTCATAGGTGCTTAAAACATGGGTGAGCACATGGGCCACTTCTTCATCATTGAGCTTGGCAAAAGATGGCATGTTGCCGTTGTAGCGCACGCCATCCACTTGGATGGGCCCCACCAAACCCGTCAACATCACGCGGGCCAAATACGCGCGCCCCGCCTCATGACTGGCGTGGCGACCAATGTTGCCCACCAAAGCCGGCGCAATGCCAGGAACACCCACCGCCTGTACTTGGTGACAAACCACACAATGCGTGGCGTAGAGCGCCTCTCCTGCCTTGTTCTGTGCTAACGCGGGTGCGGCCAGTGCCATACACAACATGGCGGTGCAAAAGAGTTGTCGCATCACCATCATCCTCGTTGCTCTCCTACACCCACGATGGCGGCAACCGTGCAGTGGTAAGCATTGCTGGTGTTGGCCATGCACCAGTTGATGTCGTTGTGAACCCCTAGGCGATAGCCAGGTCGCTCGCGCTCATTGCGGTTGCACGCACAGCGACCGCACGTGGTGACCCCGCAGCAGTCGTTGTAGCTGATGAGGTAGTCCTTGCCGTCACCTGGGTTGCGGCAGGTGCCGACCCAAGTGACTTTGGAAATTTCGGTGCCTGGTGGG
>CAIODK010000275.1 GCA_903856995.1 uncultured Burkholderiales bacterium | reverse complement strand
CGGTTGTTGCGAATGCCCATGGTGACTTTGTTTTCAAAGTCAATGCCTTCGACTTGCTCTAAAAACCCATGCACAAAGTGTTGACGCGATTGCTCACCGTCCCCAATCACGTCGAGGCCCGCGTCTTCTTGCGCCTTGATCCACAGCAGGGTAGCGTCAGCCTTAGCCTGCAACAGGGCATCACCCTCAGCTTGCCACTTGGGCCAGAGTTTGTTGGTCTCGGCCAACCATTCGGGTTTGGGCAGGCTACCAGCGATGGCGGTTGAAAACATGGGTGGATCTCCTGGGGTGGTTTTAGGGGTGGGTGGATGTCGTTAATGAAAACTCTTTGGCCAGCAACTCATAGGAACGCGCTTGGGCCG
Source organism: uncultured Burkholderiales bacterium (assembly GCA_903856995.1). Taxonomy (GTDB): domain Bacteria; phylum Pseudomonadota; class Gammaproteobacteria; order Burkholderiales; family Burkholderiaceae_C; genus Limnohabitans. The sequence continues at coordinate 3,026 of CAIODK010000275.1, read as the reverse complement.
CCGGCTCATGCGTCCACGTGATGATGACCACTTCGTCCAACTGCAGACGGCCAGCCAACTGGCGTAGCTTGCCGGCTACTTGCGAAGCGCTCCCCACCATGGCGCTGGCGCGCAACTCGGCCATGGCGACTTGCTCAGAGGCGTTGTAGCCGCGCAGGGCTTGGTCGGGTGGTAACAAGGGGCCGATGCGCCCAAGGTTGCGGTCCAGCTTCCAGCGGGCACGGCTTTGGAACAAGGCCCAAGCCTCGTCTTCGGTATCCGCAGCCAAAGCCCACACGCAGACCGTCGCGTGTGGTTTGGGGTTGCGTTCGCTGGGGCGGTAGTTAGCGCGGTACAAATTGAAGGCGTTGTCCACCCCTTGCCCTTCAGTGATGAAGTAAGCAAAGGCATAAGGCAACCCCAAATGGGCCGCGAGCTGAGCGCCGTAGTCAGAGCTGCCCAGCATCCACACATCAGGCGATGTAGCGGCACTGGGATAGGCATACACGCCATGGCCGGGGTGGCCTGCAGGCATCGGTTCACCGGTGACCCACGCCTGCAATTCCATCACGTGCTGTGGAAAATTGTCAGACGCATGGCGGTCGGGGTTGAGCAACTGTGCGGTGCGGCCATCGCTGCCTGGGGCGCGACCGACGCCAAGGTCAATGCGGCCTGGGGCCAAGGCATCGAGAACTCGGAATTGCTCGGCCACTTTGAGCGGCGCGTAGTGTGGGAGCATGACGCCCGCACTTCCCAACCGAATACGCGTGGTGCGGGCGGCCATGGCCGCCATCAACACTTCGGGCGCAGAGCCCACGATGCTGGGATGGCTGTGATGTTCGCTGACCCAAAAACGGTGGTAGCCCCAAGCCTCGCACTGACTGGCGAGGGCCAAGGTTTGACGAATGGCTGCGTCTTGGCTTCGGCCAGAGGCAGCAACAGATTGATCGAGGACGGATAGTTTGAGCACGTGCAGAGCTTAACTGGCTCGGCACGGTCCCCCTGTCACACAGGCACCAGCCCCTTGGGTTTTAAGCAGTTTGTGTGCGTGCACGTCGATTGATTTGGCGCACCGACATGAGTGCGTCTAAAAAGCCGTGCAACCAGTCCATGTCGATGGGTTTTTGTAGCAATTGCACGCCATCAGGCAAACCGCCTTTGGCGCGGACATCTTCGGCACTCATGCCTGTGATGACGACCACGGCCAAATTGCTAAACAAAGCATGGGTACTGAGAGTTTTCAAAAACTCGAAGCCATCCACGTTGGGCATGCGCAGATCGGTCAGCAACACTTGGGGCTGCAAGCTGGGCATGTCCAACAAAGCCTCCATGGCAGACGCGTACATCACCACATCCAATGGCAAACCCCATTGGTCAAAGTTAGCTTGCAGCATCAAACGGGTGCTCTCATCATCTTCGACAACCAATACACGCAAACGGTCTTCACCTTGCATCATGGACGCGGGGGCCAAGTTGTGACGACGTTGGTACTCTTGGATCGACTTCAAAGAAATGCGGCGGTGACCGCCTTGGGTCTTCCATGCTTTGAGGTCATTTTTCTCGACCAAACCTTGCACCGTCCCCACCGAGATCCCTAGCATTTTGGCGGCGTAGCTGGTACCGCAGTAGCCGTCATACGGCTCTTTCGAAGGGAGAATATTCATTACAAGTTCCTGTTCTCTTAACTAATCTGAGGAAAGTTACACATAAATGTGTTGTCTTTTGATTGCATTGTAGAGTCAATTAAACCCTTTAAAGTATTAAAAATGATGATGCTTTACCTAATCGAACAAAATCCCTAATATTCATCCAATAAAAAAGCCCAATCACCTTGCAGTGACTGGGCTTGGAGCGGGAAGTAAATATTTACTTCAATGCTTTGAAGCGCACGCGCTTGGGTTTGGCACCCTCCTCGCCCAAACGTTTTTTCTTATCAGCTTCGTATTCTTGGTAGTTACCGTCGAAGAACACCCATTGGCTATCGCCTTCAGCGGCCAAGATGTGGGTGGCAATGCGGTCAAGGAACCAACGGTCATGGCTAATCACCATGACGGAGCCAGCGAATTCCAACAACGCGTCTTCGAGAGCACGCAAGGTTTCCACGTCCAAGTCGTTGGATGGCTCATCCAACAGCAACACGTTGCCGCCTTCGATCAAGGTTTTGGCCAAGTGCAAGCGGCCACGCTCACCACCCGACAACATGCCAACTTTCTTTTGTTGGTCGCCACCGTTGAAGTTGAAGCGTCCGCAATAAGCACGGCTTGCCATTTGGAACTTGCCCACGTTCATGATGTCCAAACCACCCGAGATGTCTTCCCACACGGTTTTGTCATCGTTCAGGTCGTCGCGCGACTGGTCCACAAACGCCATCTTCACGGTTTGGCCAATCTTCACTTCACCGCTGTCTGGCTTCTCTTTGCCCGCAATCAGCTTGAACAAGGTGGATTTACCAGCGCCGTTGGGCCCGATGATGCCGACAATGGCACCTGCAGGCACTTGAAAGCTCAGGTTGTCGATCAACACGCGATCGCCAAAGGATTTGCTGACGTTCTTGAACTCAAACACTTCATGACCCAAACGCTCAGCCACAGGAATGAAGATCTCCTGAGTTTCGTTGCGCTTTTGGTATTCGTGATCGGACAACTCTTCGAAGCGGGCCAAACGGGCCTTGCTCTTGGCTTGTCGGCCTTTGGGGTTTTGACGCGACCATTCCAATTCCTTCTTCATGGCCTTGCTGCGCGCGTCTTCGGTGCGTTGTTCTTGACCCAGACGGGCTTCTTTTTGCTCCAACCAAGAAGAGTAGTTGCCTTTGTAAGGGATGCCGGAGCCACGATCCAATTCCAGAATCCACTCTGCCGCGTTGTCCAAGAAATAGCGGTCATGGGTAATCGCCACGACGGTGCCTGAGAAACGAGCCAAAAATTGCTCTAACCAATCCACAGACTCAGCATCCAAGTGGTTGGTCGGCTCATCAAGCAACAGCATGTCTGGCTTGGACAACAACAAACGGCACAGGGCTACACGGCGTTTTTCACCACCGGACAATT
>CAIODK010000274.1 GCA_903856995.1 uncultured Burkholderiales bacterium | reverse complement strand
ACACCTTCTGAAGCGATTTGCAACGCCTCTGTTGCGCCACCCAAGATGCTTATTGTTTTGTAGATTAAATTCATAGCAAAGATTATGGATGAGGCGTTCCGCATCAACAGCGGTGATCAGCATTTAACGACGGACTTGCAGGGCTCCAGGATTGACGATGTTGGTGGGTGTGCCCTTGATGAAGTTCACCACGTTGTCAAAGGCCATTCCGAAATACAACTCGTAGCTGTCTTGTTCCACATATCCGATGTGCGGCGTGCAAATGCAATTTTCTAGACGCAGTAGCGCGTGACCTTGCATGATGGGCTCGCTCTCAAACACGTCAATGGCGGCCATGCCGGGGCGGCCACGGTTCAAGCCTGCAATAAGCGCGTCAACCTCGATCAACTCTGCGCGAGAGGTGTTGACCAGCAAAGAGGTTGGTTTCATGCGGTTGAGGTCACTCAACTTGACAATTCCACGCGTGGCATCGACCAAGCGCAAATTTAAGGTGAGTACATCTGACTCTTCAAAGAACGCTTCACGCGATGCGGCCACATTGATTCCGTCTTTGGCCGCTAGTTCACGTGAGGCTTCGCTACCCCACATCAACACGCGCATGCCGAAGGCTTTACCGTACCCTGCCAAAAGCTGCCCAATCTTGCCGTAACCCCAGATACCCAAGGTTTTGCCACGCAAGACTTGACCTAAAGAAAAGTTGGTGGGCATAGAACCCGCTTTGAGACCGGATTGTTGCCAAGCACCGTGTTTGAGATTGCTGATGTATTGGGGTAGACGACGCATGGCGGCCATGATCAAGGCCCAAGTCAACTCAGCGGGGGCAAAGGGTGAGCCGGAGCCCTCTGCCACAGCGATACCGCGTTCTGTGCAGGCAGCGATGTCGATATGGCTGCCGACTTTGCCAGTTTGTGAAATGAGTTTGAGCTTGGGCAGCTTGTCTAGCAACTGCCTGGTCAGGTGCGTGCGTTCGCGAATCAGGACCAACACTTCGGCATCTTTGAGGCGGACTGAAAGTTGACCAACACCTTTGATCGTGTTGGTATAGACCTTGGCTGGGTACGCTTCTAATTTGGAGGCGCAAGGCAATTTGCGAACGACATCTTGGTAGTCGTCGAGGATGACAATATTCATCTCCCGATTGTGCCTTGCGCAACAGGGCCTCGCGACTGACACGAGTCCTGTTTTTGACAGGTCAGTGGCGGTTTTCGAGTTCGGCCATACGGTCGAGTTCTGCACATACATCAGCCATACGGCCAGAGATCACCATGCGTCCTGCGTTTTTACGGTTGTGATGTGCTTCCATCACGCGTGCGACACGCAAGGGCAAAGGACGACGAGTACTTTGCAAGGCTTGTGCAGGCATGAAGCCACGGACGGCGTTTTGCAGAGGGTTCAACAGGCGGTAGGCGCCAAAAAGTGCGATGCTCATGGTCGTGCTTTCTTTACATCATCATGGTGTTACGGATCAGGCCGACGGCCAAACCCTCAATTTCAAAAGGCTCGCCAGGTTCAACCAGAATGGTCTTGAAGTCTGGGTTCTCGGGGAGGAGCTCGATGTGGCTAGCGGTTTTTCTAAAACGTTTGACCGTGACTTCTTCGCCTAAGCGTGCCACGATGATTTGCCCATTCTTGGCGTCACGTGTGGATTGCACGGCCAGCAAGTCGCCGTCCATGATGCCGGCATCACGCATCGACATGCCACGCACACGTAGCAAGTAGTCTGGTTTGCGTTGAAACAGGCTGCTTTCGACAAAGTAGGTTTGGTCCACATGTTCTTGTGCCAAGATGGGAGAGCCGGCTGCGACGCGGCCCACCAGCGGCAATGAAAACCCTGACGGTGCGGCCATGAATGAATGGCTTTCTTGGTAGCTCCGCTGGTTGTGGCCTTTGAGTCGAATGCCGCGTGAGGTACCGCTGACCAACTCAATCGCGCCTTTACGAGCCAAGGCTTGCAAATGCTCTTCAGCCGCATTGGCGGACTTGAATCCAAGCTCCGTCGCGATTTCTGCGCGTGTAGGAGGTGAGCCCGTGTTGGCGATGGCCGATTGAATGAGCTCCAGAATCTGCTGCTGGCGTGGGGTGAGTTTTGGCATGTCAATCATTGGTTCGGCTCCTGCACAATGTGGGCTGAGGTGATGCGCAACTGTTTGCACATCCAGTAACTGTATTTTTAACCAGCTTTTTGAGTTTGGCAAGCCATGAATGCAAATAAAACTAAAAAAATCGTTGTTTTAGCCACAGGCGGGACCATTGCAGGGCTGGCAGCAGACGCTTCCAAGCCTCAAAACTACAAAGCTGGCCAAATCGACGTGGCTGATTTGATGGCTGGTTTCGAGCACACGGACTTTGAGGTTGTGACGGAACAAGTCGCCCAAATCGATAGCAAGGACATGTCATT
>CAIODK010000273.1 GCA_903856995.1 uncultured Burkholderiales bacterium | reverse complement strand
CTTGAGTGGGTTGTTCTTCATGTTCATGGCCAGCATGTCGATCATGTCCATCGTTCCCGTGGTGGGCGGATTTTTAGCCTTGGTGTTGCTGCCTGCGGCTTCCCTCCTTATGAATTTCAGCAAACCCGAAGGCGAACGCCTCTCCAAACGCATCATGCAATTGCGCGATTGTTCGCGCCGCGAAGCCGAGCAATACATTGAAGGCGGCTTTGTGCGTGTCGACGGTGTGGTGGTCGAAGAGCCTCAGTGTCGTGTCAGCACCCAAACCGTGACGATGGACGCGCACGCCAGTTTGCTCAACCTCATGTCGGTGACGCTGATCATGAACAAGCCCACAGGTTGGACCGATGGTTTGGAGCCCCTGCCTGTCACACGCGCTGTGCCGGCTGGCCGTCAACCGGGGCCTGAACGCTCGTCATCGCGGGCACCTAAGGGGCCGCAGAACGTGAGGACCTTGCTCACGCCTGCGCAACACAGCAAGTCTGACGCCAGCGGGGTGCGCCTGCTCAAGAGTTATTTGAACAAACTCGACGCCAGCGTTCCTTTGGAATATGAAGCCAGTGGTTTGGTGGCCTTCACCCAAGATTTTCGAACCCAACGCAAGCTGGTTGAAGACATGCCGTTGATGGAGCATGAGCTGATCATTGATGTGCGCGGTGAAGTCTTGCCGGATGCGCTGCGGCCGATCGAGCGTGCCATGCGGGATGAGCGTGTGCGCTTGCCTGACTTCAAAATCAGTGTGGGCAGTTCGAACCCCGAGCGCAGCAAATTGCGTTTGGCTGTCAAGGGCTCGCACCTTGGACTGGCGGTTTATCTGTGTGAATTGGCGGGGCTGGAGATTTTGTCTTTACGACGTATCCGTTTAGGCCGCGTGAGCCTGGGCGATCTGGAAGAGGGCAGTTGGCGCTTTTTGAGCGAAGGCGAGCGCTTCTAAGCTTCTAAGGCTGTCCGAGACACGGACTTAGTTTTTGGTTGCTTCTGCTTTGGGTTCGACGCGACGCGCACCCGTGAAGCGGCGATCCCAGTAGGCTTGACGCATGTCGTCTACGCGCACTTGTTTGCCTGGTTTAGGGGAGTGGATGAACTTGTTGTCACCCACGTAGATTCCCACGTGGCTGAAAGTTTGTCGCATGGTGTTGAAGAACACCAAGTCGCCGGGTTGCAAATCTTGTTTGTCGATTTTCTCAGTGGCGGCGGCTTGCTCACTGGCGCGACGGGGCAGCACCTTGCCCACGGTTTGTTCGAACATGGAGCGCACAAAGCCGCTGCAATCGAAACCGGTGTCAGCATTGGTGCCTCCACGGCGGTAGGGCACGCCCAAGAATGTCATGGCATTGACCACCAAGTCGGAGGCACCGTCGCCTACCGATTGACGCACTTGGTCTATGTGCGCGACGATGCCGCGCTCGGACAAATAGCGCTCAATATCGTCTGCGGCATTGTTCGACGGTGCCGCATGGGCACTGGCGACGCAGCAGAGAATCAAGAGGGTACGTTTCAACATAACCTCACATTCTAACCGTTTCAGCTCGGAAGACTCTTCATGTGAATCGCGTAAGTGCTTGATTTAATTAGGGTTAATCCTAAAGTAAACCGTATTGACAACGCATGATTTCTGCATCGTCGATACTTGGCGTCTTTCACACACCTCTACAAACCTCGCATGTTGCTCGACGATCAAGAATCCCAACTCGTGCTGGTGGACTACCAAGCCCGCCTGATGCCCGCCATTTTTGAGGCTGATTTGGTTCTGGCCAATGCCATGCGTTTGGCCCAAGCCGCGCATTGGATGGAGGTGCCGACCTATGGCACAGAGCAAAACCCAGACAAGCTGGGGCAGAACCCTGCAGAGCTGCGTGCCTTGTGTCGCCGTACCGTGCCTAAGATGAGTTTCAGTGCTTGCCCTGATGGCTTGAGTGAAGTGCTTCGCCCCGCAGCCCGAGCGCCCTCCCGCAACGCCCGCAGTTTGCCCAAGCATTTGCAAAAGGCTGTGCCACAAGAGCCCACTCGCCAGAGCATCGTCATTGCAGGCTGTGAGGCCCATGTGTGCCTGCTCCAAACGGCCTTAGACCTTCTGGAAGAAGAGTATTCAGTGTGGGTGGTGACCGACGCATGCGGTTCACGCACGGAGCGCAACCGCGATGCCGCGTTTGACCGTTTGGCAGGCGCGGGTGCTGAACTGGTGACAACCGAGATGGTTCTTTTTGAATGGTTGCGCACCGCTGAAGCTGATCCCTTCAAAGAAATCCAAGCGTTAATCAAATAAAGGGTATTTACCCACCCTAGCAGTCAGGTTGTTGCAAGTCCCTTCTTCTCATAATTATGAATTCAGTACAAGTTCGTTTTTAGGAGAAGTAGATGGTTGCGTACGCAGATTTTCACCGCCGTTCCATTGAGGATCGTGACGCGTTTTGGTCAGAGCAGGCCAAACTGGTTGATTGGGAGACACAGCCACAACAAATCTGCGATTACAGCAATCCGCCTTTTGCCAAGTGGTTCGTGGGTGGCAAAACTAACCTGTGCCACAACGCCGTCGACCGTCACCTCAAAGACCGCGCAGACCAAGCCGCGTTGATTTTCGTTTCCACCGAAACCAACCAAGAACACACCTACAGCTATCGCGATTTGCATGCCGAAGTGCAGCGCATGGCTGCGATCCTGAAAGACTTAGGCGTGGTCAAAGGCGACCGCGTCTTGATCTACATGCCCATGATTGCTGAGGCTGCATTCGCCATGTTGGCGTGCGCTCGTCTGGGTGCCATCCACTCGGTGGTGTTTGGTGGTTTTGCTTCACACTCGCTGGCGACTCGCATTGAAGACGCGTCACCGAAGGTCATCATCAGCGCTGACGCCGGTTCACGCGGTGGTAAAGGCGTGCCTTACAAGCCTTTGTTGGATGAGGCCATCACGCTGTCGGCGCACAAGCCCGCCCATGTGATCATGGTTGACCGCAAGTTGGTCGCCTTCACACCTGTGGCTGGCCGTGATGTTGATTACGCTGCCGAACGCGCCAAACACATGGACGCGCAAGTGCCTTGCGAGTGGGTCGAATCCACGCACCCTAGCTACACCTTGTACACATCTGGCACCACGGGCAAGCCCAAAGGTGTGCAGCGCGACACCGGTGGCTACACAGTGGCACTGGCATCGAGCATTCCTCATATTTACCAAGGTAAGCCCGGCGGCACCTTCTTCTGTACCAGCGATATTGGTTGGGTGGTGGGGCACAGCTACATCATCTATGGCCCGTTGATTGGCGGTATGGCCACCATCATGTACGAAGGTTTGCCAATTCGCCCTGACGGCGGCATTTGGTGGAGTTTGGTTGAGAAATACAAAGTCAACGTCATGTTCAGTGCGCCGACGGCTATCCGTGTGCTCAAAAAGCAGGATCCGGCGTTGCTGACTAAGTACGATTTGTCAAGCCTGCAGGCTTTGTTCTTGGCGGGTGAGCCCTTAGATCAACCGACAGCCAAGTGGATTTCTGAAGGACTGAACGGCAAGCCGATCATTGACAACTACTGGCAAACCGAAACTGGTTGGCCTATTTTGACTATTTGCAATGGCGTGGAAAAAGCTGAAAGTAAATTTGGCTCTCCAGGTAAAGCCGTCTACGGTTACAACGTCAAATTGGTCGATGACCAAACGGGCGAAGAGCTGACTGGCGCGAATCAAAAGGGCGTCCTGACGATTGATGGTCCGTTGCCTCCCGGCAACTTGCAAACGATTTGGGGCGATGACAAACGTTTCGTCAGCACCTACTGGAATACCGTTCCGAATAAACTGGTCTACAACACCTTTGACTGGGCGGTGCGTGATGAAGACGGTTACTTCTTCATTCTTGGCCGGACTGATGACGTGATCAACGTCGCCGGTCACCGTTTAGGTACCCGCGAAATCGAGGAGAGCATCTCCAGCCATCCCAACATTGCCGAAGTGGCCGTGGTGGGCGTTGCAGACCAGCTCAAAGGCCAAGTGGCGATGGCCTTTGCCATTGCCAAGGACACCTCGGGTCTGACCGATGCTGCGGCCCGCAAAGTGTTGGAAGCCGAAGTCATGAAGGTGGTCGACTCTCAGCTCGGTGCTGTGGCCCGTCCATCTCGCGTTATTTTTGTGACGGCGTTGCCTAAAACCCGCAGCGGTAAATTGCTCCGCCGTGCGATTCAAGCGGTGGCTGAAGGTCGTGATCCTGGCGACTTAACCACCATGGATGATCCGGCTGCGCTGCAGCAAATCAAAGACCAAATCGCATAAATAGGGCGCGCACGGCTAGTTTCGGTGGCACAATCTTGGATGCACTTGGTCAATCATGGCTACGTCGCATCCGCTAACCGGTCCAGCCGTGTCGCGGAGGGTTTTTTTCCAACCAGCTTATGTTCCCTGCAGGGGAATGGAGGTCAGCGCAAATGAGTGAGACAACAGTCTTTCAAGCCTATTCAGGCAATACCTACCTGTTCGGTGGCAATGCTCCCTACGTCGAAGAGATGTATGAGAACTACCTAGCCAACCCCGGCAGCGTTCCAGATTCTTGGCGCGACTATTTCGATGCCCTCCAGCATGTCCCCGCAGTCGATGGTAGCAACGCGAAAGACGTGGCACATATGCCCGTCATCAGTGCTTTTGCTGAACGCGCCAAAGCCGGTGGCACCAAAGTCGTCATGGCCAGCGAAAACCCCGAAATGGGCCGCAAACGCACCGCCGTGCAGCAACTCATTGCCGCGTACCGCAATGTGGGCCAGCGTTGGGCTGACCTCGATCCACTCAAGCGCACTGAGCGTGCGAATATCCCAGATCTCGAGCCCTCGTTCTACGGCTTTTCTGACGCTGATCAAGAAACCGTGTTCGACACCAGCAACACCTTTTTCGGCAAGAGCAGCATGTCCTTGCGTGAGCTGCTGAATGCGCTGCGCGAAACCTACTGCGGCACCCTTGGTGCCGAGTACATGTACACCTCCGATCAAACGGAAAAGCGTTGGTGGCAAGAGAAGTTGGAAAGCATCCGTAGCAAGCCCAACTTCAACACGGACAAAAAGAAAGCCATCCTTGAGCGACTGACTGCCGCAGAAGGCTTGGAGCGTTACCTGCACACCAAATACGTGGGCCAAAAGCGCTTCTCCCTCGAAGGTGGTGAGAGCTTCATCGCTGCGATGGACGAACTGATTCAGCAAGCAGGCCTCAAAGGCGTGCAAGAAGTG
>CAIODK010000272.1 GCA_903856995.1 uncultured Burkholderiales bacterium | reverse complement strand
CATCACCCAGCGTTTATGGCCGATGGGGGATGACACGGTGTTCATTCCCGGCCACGGGCCTGAGAGCACCTTTGGACGTGAGCGGGTGAGCAACCCCTACGTCGGCGGGACCTGAGCGGGCCCAAGTAGCTGATGCACTTAGATACGCAGACCACGATCTTCATGATCTGTTTCGTGTACTTGATGCTGCACGGGGCCATTTGGTTGGCGCTGCAGGAGTACCGGAGTTTTCAGGTCAAACTGTGGTGTGTCTCCGGCATCATCAGCGGTGTGGCCGTAGTCTTGCTGGCGATGCGCGGCAACATTCCTGATGGGGTGTTTTTCTATGGCGCGCAACTCTTGATGTTGCTTGGGACCTTGGGCCGCACGGTGGCTTTGCGCCTGTACCTTTTGCCAGCACCGCAAGGCCGCGTATTTCGTGCCTACTACGTCATTAATGCCGCGTACTTTGCAGCCTTTTGCTATTTGATTTACTTCCATCAAAACGAATGGGCAGCGTTGGTGCTGTTCAACGGGTTTTATTCCGTGTTTTGCTTTGAGTACTTTAGGATCGGCCAAAAGCTCAACCAGCAGCATGCGTCGCTGGGTGCCAGACTGCTCATGTGGAGCGGCCTGAGCTTCACGGTATCGCTCGGTATTCGCTCTTTGGCTGTTGCCTCTCACGCCGACATCGAAGATATTTACGCGCCGAGCTGGGACCAGGCGATCATGATCGTCGGCCAGTTCCTCGCCATCACCCTGAGCAACATCGCGTTCTTGCGCATCTTTTTAGAAATTGCGGAACGTCAAAAAATCGCAGCCACGCATCAGCTGGCTGTCACCAGCGAACGTGCTGAAGCCTTTCGACAAAACAGCGTGGTGTTGGCACAGTTGCTTCAAGAGCGTGAAGAAATCATCCGCCAGCTCGCTATGTTCAACAAGACTGCAGGCATGGGCGCCTTGGTGGCAAGCTTGGCGCATGAGCTCAACCAGCCACTCACCGCCATTCAACTCAACGCCGAGTTGATTGACTCGGCCTTGACGAGCAACAACGCAGAGGCACTCACAGACGACACCATCAAAGGCGCGTTGAATGACTTGCTGCAAGACAACCAACGTGCCGCCACTATCATCAAAACTCTGCGCAACATGTTTGGCAATGGTCGTCAGTTTGCCTCGACCTTTGACATGAACGCCCTGGTGAATGAGGTGCTGTTGCTCTGCAAACCTAAGCTCGCTCACAGCGGCATCACCTTGTCTCTGTCGCTGCATTCAGAAGAGGTCACCCTCACGGGGGATAAATCTCAATTGCAGCAGGTCTTGCTTAACCTGGTCACCAATGCGATCGAGGCCTTTGCACCCGATACCGCTCAGCAAAAAAGCATCGCAGTGCGCACCCAACTGCTGGGTGGGCAGGTGGTGCTGAGCGTGACCGACAACGGTTCAGGCATTGCGCCGGACGTGGCCATGGTGATATTTGAATTGCTACGCACCAATAAAGCCGAAGGCATGGGCATCGGCTTGTGGTTGAGCCGCACCATTGTGGAGGCGCATCACGGCACGATTGATTTCGAAAGCCATGCCGAGACAGGTACAACCTTTACCGTGAAGCTGCCCGCCGGCAGCGAAGCGATGGTTTACTGACCCCTTATTTGGCCCGTTCGTAAAGCGGCATGACCTTGGGTAAATTGGCCTGAATTTCTTCAATGCGTGTGTTGCCAGATGGGTGGGTGCTGAGCCATTGCGGCGGCGCACCTTTGTTGGCAGCACTCATTTTTTGCCACAGCGTCACGCCGGCGCGCGGGTCGTAGCCCGCACGCGCGGCGATTTCCATGCCGACGAGATCGGCTTCGGTTTCATCATCGCGGCTGAACTTGAGGTTGATCAAGTTAGCGCCTTGCTTGGCCACCAAGTCGGTGAGTTGCGGGCTCACACCAAAAAATACCGAAGCCACCGTGCTGCCGATGGTGGCAATCCCGTTGGTGGCCGTGGCCTTACCCATGCGTTCACGGGCGTGCTCGCGCAAGGCGTGGGCGATTTCATGGCCCATCACCATGGCCACCTCATCGTCCGTGAGTTGCAACTGGTTCAAGATGCCGCTGTAAAAAGCGATCTTTCCGCCGGGCATGCAATAGGCGTTGATTTGGTTAGAGCCCACGAGGTTGACCTCCCACTTCCACTCTTTGGCGCGCGGGTTCCAGTCAAAGCTGTGTGGAATGATGTCTTTCGCAATACGACGCAGGCGAATGACTTGCGGGTGGTTGTCTGGGCCCAACGCATTTTTGCCGGCGGCCTCTTTCATCATGTCGCTGTACTGCTGGCGGGCGGATTGCTCCACGTCGGCGGCTGGCACCAAATTGGCAAATACTGAGGCTTCTTTGTTCACATCCACGCCGTCGCGCGCCAGCAACGCGCCGCTGCCCAAGCCGCAAGCGCAGCCAGCACAACCGTAAAGAAAAGCACGTTTGGTGAGCATGAAATAAGTCTCTTTGTGAAAGCCTGAAAATAGAGGGATGAACGATACAACAAGTCCAGCATCCACGTCGGCAACAGCGTCTAAGAAACTCGGCTGGTTAGCCGCGCTGCATGTGTACCTTGAACCTGCGTCTTGGCGCATGTTGTGCCTCGGCTTTTCAGCAGGTTTGCCCCTGTTGCTGGTGTTGGGGACGCTGAGTTTTCGCTTGCGCGAAGCGGGTATTGACCGCAGCACGATTGGCTTTTTGAGCTGGGTGGGTTTGGCCTACGGTTTCAAATGGGTGTGGTCGCCACTGGTGGACCGCTTGCCACTGCCCCTGCTCACACGGTGGCTGGGCCGTCGTCGCAGCTGGCTGCTGCTGGCACAAGCCACGGTGGTGGTTGGTTTGGTGGGCATGGCCTTGCTCGACCCGCAAGTGGCACTGGAGCCCGTGGTGTGGTGCGCCTTGGTGGTGGCGTTTGGCTCAGCCACGCAAGACATTGCGTTGGATGCGTTCCGCATCGAATCTGCCGACGCACAGCACCAAGCCGCCTTAGCCGCGACCTACCAAACCGGCTACCGCCTCGCCATGATTTGGGCCGGTGCAGGCGTGTTGTGGATTGCCGCACGCGCAGCGGGAACAGATGACACCACCTACCTACACGCGGCCTGGCAAACAGCGTACCTCGTCATGGCCGCCTCGATGAGCTTGGGCGTGTTGACGGTGCTGCTCTCGCCCGAGCCGGCCCAACGCGCGATGCCCCCTGCACGCAACGCGCGGGAATGGCTGCAAAGCGCACTCATTGAGCCCTTCGCTGAATTCATCCGCCGCTACCACTGGCAAGCCGCAATCATCCTTGGGCTGATTGCGGTTTACCGCATCAGCGATGTGGTGATGGGCATCATGGCCAACCCGTTTTATGTGGACATGGGCTACACCAAGGACGAAGTGGCCGCTGTCACCAAAGTGTTCGGTGTGATCATGACGCTGCTGGGCGCATTCATCGGCGGCGTGTTGTCCATGCGCTTAGGTGTGATGCGCATCCTCATGCTCGGCGCAGTGCTGAGCGCCATCACCAATTTGTTGTTTGCTTGGTTGGCCACGCGCGGGCATGACTTGACCGCGTTGATTTGGGTCATCTCGGCTGACAACTTGGCCAGCGGCATTGCATCGGCAGCCTTCATTGCCTATTTGTCTAGCCTGACGAATGTGAATTATTCGGCCACGCAGTACGCTCTGTTTAGCTCGATGATGTTGCTCGCGCCCAAATGGCTGGCGGGCTTTTCGGGCGTGTATGTGGACGCGCACGGCTACGAAGCCTTCTTCACCAGCACCGCTGTTTTGGGCGCACCCGTCTTGGTACTGGTGTGGCTGGCCTCGCGGGTCTTGCCCGTGGCGCATGGCGACAGTCATGCCGATACCCCGCGCTGATTTACCCAGTCTTTACGTTTTCGACAGACAAGCGCGCACATCGCAAGGCATGATGAAGCCACCATGAACACTTTGCTCTTGATAGAAGACGATCACCGCCTCGCCAATATGGTGAGCGAGTACCTCCAGCAATCTGGCTTCACCGTGCAGCACGCAGCCAATGGTTTGAGCGGTCTAAAAATGCTGCAAGACACCATGCCTGCAATGGTGCTGCTCGATTTGATGTTGCCCGACATCGATGGCCTCGAGGTGTGCAAACGCATTCGCGCGCTACCGGGCGCTCTCGCACAAACCCCCATCCTCATGCTCACCGCCAAAGGCGACCCGATGGACCGCATCATCGGCTTAGAGCTGGGCGCTGACGACTATCTGCCCAAGCCCTTCGAGCCGCGCGAGTTACTGGCCCGCATTCGGGCTGTGCTGCGTCGCCATGCGCCCAATGATCCCGCGGAGGCCGCACACCAAACGTTCAAGTTTGGTTCGTTAGATCTGGACCGCGATGCCCGCACCGTCAGCGTGCACGGCAACGTGTGTGACCTCACCGCCTACCAATTTGATTTGCTGTGGGTGTTGGCAGAACGCGCGGGCCGCGTGCTGTCGCGCGACCAAATCATGGAGGCGGTGCGTGGCCGCGAACTCGAAGCATTCGATCGCTCGATTGACGTCCACATGGGTCGCATCCGCGCCGCCATCGAAGACGATGCCAAAGTCCCCAAACGCATCTTGACCGTGCGCGGCGTGGGCTACGTGTTTGCCAAACAACAAGACTGACACCATGCAGACAACCCCTTCTTCCCCCAGTCGCTCTTTGCACCTGCCTTTGTCTGCACGTATCTGGCTGGCCGTGGTGTTGGCCATGACGGTATTGACGTTGCTCAGTGGCTGGGTGATTCGCATGACGGCCGAACCGCCGCTGCGCGAAGTGATGGTGCGCAACGCAGCTGGCGAATTGGTGGGGCAAGGCAAAGCGCGCTTGCGCCCGCCCGATGGTTTGCCCGTCGAGGCGCCCCCGCTGCAAGGGCCAGACATGTCTCACCCACCCGGACACTTTGGTTCAGGTCCGGAGTTCATGGTGCGTATGCAAAACGGTGAACTGATGCACGTGCATTTGCCTCGCCCGCCGCACAGTTTTTGGTCACGGCCCCCTTACGGTTTTTTCTGGATGCTGGGCTTAGTCGGATTCGCCGTGGCGCTGGGCACCTACCCCATCGTGCGACGCCTCACGCGCCGTCTTGAACAATTGCAAAAAGGGGTGGAGCAATGGGGCACCGGCAACTTGTCGGCCCGTGTGGCCGAGCAAGGCAATGATGAAGTCACGTACTTGGCGCAACGGTTTAACCACGCGGCCGAACACGTGGAGCAGTTGGTGACGTCGCACAAATCGTTGCTGGCCAACGCCTCGCACGAGCTGCGCTCACCGCTCACACGGATTCGCATGGGGCTGGAGCTGATGGGCAGCTCGCCCTCGCCCGCGATGAAGGCAGAAATCTCTCGCAGCGTGGGCGAGCTGGACCAGCTGATCGATGAGATTTTGTTAGCCAGCCGCCTAGATGCCAAACAATCAGATCTCGGCACCGTCGAGCCGGTCGACATGACCGGCCTAGCCAGCGAAGAATGCGCGCGTGTCGATGCACACCTAGAGCTGGGCCCCCACCCACAAAGCGTCATCGCGACCGGCATTGCCAAGCTACTGCGCCGCATGCTGCGTAACTTGCTAGAAAACGCGCACCGCTACGGCACATCGGAGGTTGAGGTGCAACTCAGCTCTGTGACACAAGATGGACATGAATGGGTCCGGCTGTGCGTGTGTGACCGCGGCCCAGGCGTACCGCCCGCTTTGCGTGAGCGCATCTTTGAGCCGTTCTACCGCTTGCCTGGCGCAAGTGAACGCGAAGGTGGCGTGGGCTTGGGGCTGTCACTGGTGCGCTCGATCGTGCAACGCCACGGCGGTAGCGTGGTCTGCCAAGACCGCGAGGGCGGTGGCGCGCAGTTTGTGGTGCTCATCCCCGCGCACTGAGGTCGTTGCACAATATTGGGCATGACACACCCAGCCCTGCAGACCCGTTTTACCCAGCGTTTTCAACTCACCACCCCAATCGCGTTAGCGCCCATGGCACTCGCCACCGGTGGCGCTTTAGCCGCGGCCTGTGCGCAAGCCGGTGCGTTGGCTTTGGTGGGCGGGGGTTATGGTGACCTCGCTTGGACGCAACGCGAACACGCCTTAGCCACCGATTTGTTGAAAAACGATGCTGCCAGCCACGCACGTTTGGGATGTGGCTTCATCACCTGGAAGCTGGATGAAAACGCCGCGGCCCTCGACTGGGTTCTCACGCAAAAACCCTGCGCCATCATGCTGTCGTTTGGCGATCCGCGTCCTTACGCGCAACGCGTCAAGGCTGCAGGTGCACAACTGATTTGCCAAGTGCAGCGCTTAGACCAAGTGCCGCAGGCCATTGAAGCCGGCGCTAGCGTCATCGTCGCCCAAGGCGGCGAAGCCGGTGGCCACGGCGCCAACGCGCTAGAGGGCCGTAGCACCTTCACCCTTGTGCCCGAGATTGCAGACCACTTGGCGGCACACGCACCCAACACCTTGCTGCTCGCGGCGGGCGGCGTGGCGGATGGCCGCGGCTTAGCCGCCGCAATGATGCTGGGCGCAGATGGCGTGTTGATTGGCTCACGCCTGTGGGCCACGCAAGAGAGCTTGGCGGCCACGGGTGCCAAAACACAAGCAACGCAAACCCACGGCGACGGCACAGCGCGCAGTGAGGTGTTTGACATCTTGCGCCGCAAAAACTGGCCAGTTCCCTATGACTTCCGCGCCATTCGCAACGACTTACACCGTCAACTGGAAAGCAAGCTCGCCGATCTCAAAACCCACCCCGACGCAGCGCGTGCCGACTATGACGCGGGTGTGCAAGCCGGTGACTTCACGCGCGCGCATGCGACTGTGGGCGAGTGCGTGGGCTTGATTGCAGACATCCCGACCGCCCGCGAGATGATGGAGCGCATCACAGAACAAGCGCAACGCTTGCTGGCTTAATAATGAGACGTATGAATCAACGCATCCTCATCTTGTCGCATGACAACAAAATTGGCGATGCCATCGTCGTCACAGGTTTATTCAAACCCCTGCATGCGCTCTGGCCCGATTGCGAAATTGGTGTGTTGTGCGGCGCAAGCAACGCGGCGCTGTACCGCCACCACCCCGATGTGAAGTTTGTGCATGTGTCGTCCAGTCGCAATGTGTTCGCGCGCATGTGGGCCAGCCTGAAAGCCAGGCTGGTGGGCTACGACATGGTGGTGCACTTTGGCCTAGACCTGGCCAACCCTTCCGTGCAAATTATTTTGAACATGGTGCATGCCAAACAACGCTTTTTGTTTTTGAAGCACCCCACCCAACCCTTGCCCAACGATGTGGTCATGGAAGGCAATTGGGGCTACAGCACAGACACCGCAGCCTGCCATTACACGGCGCGCCACCTGCGATTTCTACAAACGCTGGGTGCGCCCCTCGCCCCATACCGATACGACATTTGCTTGGGGCCAGAAACACAAACGGCTCAAACCAAGGACGAGGGCGAGGGCTTGCGGATGGTCATCAACAGCCAAAGCAGTGCCGCAAATAAATCGTTTTCGTTGCCTTGGTTGCAAGCGTTCGTTCACGCTGTTTACCTGCAGCACCCGAGCCTGCACATGCAGTTGCTCAGTGCCAGCCCGGCGCTGGAAGCCACCATGCGTGAGATGTTCGCCGCGCAAAGCGACCGTGTCGTCGTGACGCCCTTTGCACCGACTGTGTCACCCTCGCTGGCCATGATTCAAAACGCAGACGTGGTGGTCTCACCCGACACTTACGCGGTGCATGCGGCGAGTGCATGGAACAAGCCCGTGATTGCCCTGTATGAGCCCAGCGTGCTATCGGTCGATTCGTGGGAGCCCCTGTCCGACACCTACGCCCAAATCATTGCGCCTAATGGCAAAGCCGTGAGCGACATTGGCGTGCCTGAGGTGATGAAAGCGTTGGCCCATCTGCTGACACATCCGACATCACGCGAGCGCGTGTTCTTGACCTAAGCTCAGTTTTCGACGAGCAACGCGCGTTGCTCTGCCGTCCACTTTTGATCTAGTGGAATCAACTTGTCTTTGTCCACAAACGGGGGGTAGCCGCCCTTCATGGTCAGTCGGATGTAGTGGTGGTTGAAGCAGTCCAGCGCAATGTGCATGGGGCGAATGTCCCCCACTTCGCGTGCGCGCAAGGCGGTGCGCAAGAACAAATCAAAGTCCGCAGCTTGTTGCGTTTCATCCCAAGGACCCAAGATCGCCAATGCGCGGCGCGAGAACATCACGGTGTTGCCCACAAAACCTTCGATGGCTTGGTGCTTGAACTGGGCTTGGCGATTTTTGCAAAACGCGGCCCAGTTGCCGTACATCCACTTGTGCATGAGCAACAGGCTGTGGCGGCCGATGCCAAACAAGCCCACCAAACCGCGAATGCGACTCCAGCGACGACGCAGCTTTTTGGTGGCACTCTTGCTTTCAATGCGCTCGATGCCACAGGAGGTGATGACGTCGAGCTGGTTGTGCTCGGCGTTGGCGATGAGCGTTTCGTCCCAGTCTTTGCTAACGATGATGTCGTTGTTCAAGAACGCCAGCCACTCGCCTTGTGCCAAGGCAATGCCTTGGTTCTGCGACACGGGGTAAGAGTAGTTGCCGGGGTTGCGAATGACGCGTGCGCCGACGGATTCAAAGAAGTCGGCACTGGCATCGGTGGATGCGTTGTCGATGACGATGAGTTCAAACGCATGCTTGGTGTTTTTAACCAAGTTCTCCCAATAAATCTGGTTCATCGGCAACTGGTTGTAGACCGCCGTGATGATGCTGAGTTTTGGTTTGGATTCGGACATGGTCAGTCTCTCAAAGAGTCGCTCAAAGTAAGCGGTACACGCGCTCTGCCGACACATCCTCTAAGCAGCGTGTGTGGCCCAACGGGCAACTGCGCTCATAGCAAGGTGAGCAGGCCAACGGAGGTTGGTAGTGGGTGTCCACACGCAGCCACACGACGCGCGCGCGTTCGTTCAAAGGCGGCGTGTGCTCAGGGCTGGAGGAACCAAACACAGCCACTTGCGGCACGCCGAAGGCGGCAGCGACGTGCATGAGCCCCGAGTCGTTGCTGACCACGCGGTGCGCATAAGCAATCAGCGCGAAGGCTTGCATCAAATTGGTTTGACCTGCTAAGTTAAAGCAATGGCCGGGCTTGGCAGCATTCGCGGTGGTGGCGATTTCTTGGCAGATGTCGAACTCTTTGTTCGAGCCCAACAAGAACACAGGCCGGTCAATCTTGCTCGCCAGTTCAGCAAAGTGTTTGGCAGGCCAGCGTTTGGCGGGGCCATATTCGGCGCCCGGCGCAAACACCACGTAGCTATTTTTGGCCAAGGTCGGTAGCGTGGGCATCTGGGTCGCCAGCACTTCAAGCGCATCGTCCATCACGCCCACGCCCGCTTTGAGCACGGGGCGCAAATCGCCCACCAGCTTCATGGGTTGTCCGGGGTTTTGGCCGACCAAGCTGAGTGCGGCGTACCACTCCACCATCGGTGGACGCTCTTCAGTTTGTGGGTTGCCTAAGCGATCCGTCAGTAGACCTAAACGCATTTCGCCGGTGTAGCCCACGCGTTTGGCAATGCCCGCCATCCAAGGCAACAAAGCACTCTTGAGGGAGTTGGGGCAGACATAGGCCACCTCGAACTTGCCGCGCAGTTGGCGCGCGAGTTTCAAGCGGCCCATCAGTTGCAAGCCGCCGTGTTTGAACGGCATTTCAATCACCTCGGCCACGCCCGGCATCACGCGGTACACCGGTGCAATCCAGGGCAACGCAGCGACAGTGAGGCGCTCGCCGCGCGCAGCCAAGCGACGCAGCAAGGGTTCGGTCATCACCGCATCCCCAATCCATTGGGGCGCGATGATGAGCGCGTTTTTAGTGATGGCCGCCAACGTGCTCGCCGGCTTTCAATTTGTACACGGTGCTGCAGTAAGGGCACTTGGCCTCACCGGTTTTGGCCACATCCAAGTAGACCTTGGGGTGGCTGTTCCAGAGGACCATGTCTGCTTTGGGGCTAGGACAAAACACGCCGCCATGACCGTTCAGGTCTTTGGCCAAGAGTTCAACTGTGTTGCTCATTTTGTTTTCCTGCGAAGGGTTAGACCAAGGTCAACCAATGTGCGTACTTGGGGTTGCGGCCATTCACAATGTCAAAGAACGCGGTTTGAATTTTTTCTGTGATCGGGCCGCGGCTTCCTGCACCTAACTCAATGCGGTCGAGTTCGCGAATCGGCGTCACTTCAGCCGCTGTGCCTGTGAAGAAAGCTTCGTCAGCGATGTACACCTCGTCGCGTGTGATGCGCTTTTGCACAATCTCGAGACCCAAATCTTTGGCGATGTGGAACACGGTGTTGCGGGTGATGCCGTTCAAAGCACCAGCCGACAAGTCGGGCGTGTAGATGACGCCGTCTTTGATCACAAAAATGTTTTCACCAGCGCCTTCCGACACAAAACCGGAGGTGTCGAGCAACAGGGCTTCGTCGTAACCTTCGTCGGTCACTTCCATGTTGGCCAAGATGGAGTTGGTGTAGTTGCTCACCGCCTTGGCTTGCGTCATGGTGATGTTGACGTGGTGGCGTGTGTAGCTCGAGGTCTTCACGCGGATGCCGCGCTTCATGCCTTCTTCGCCGAGGTACGCACCCCAAGTCCAAGCGGCGACCATCAAATGGATGGTGTTGCCTTTGGGGCTGACGCCCAGTTTTTTGTCGCCAATCCAAGTCAGGGGACGGATGTAGCCGGACTCCAGCTTGTTCTCACGCACCACAGTACGTTGGGCTTCGTTGACTTGGTCTTTGGTGAACGGGATCGCCATGCGCAAGATCTTGGCGCTATTGAACAAACGGTCGGTGTGCTCTTGCAAACGGAAGATGGCTGTGCCTTGCTCGGTTTTGTAGGCGCGCACACCTTCGAACGCACCGCAACCGTAATGCAGGGTGTGGCTCAACACATGGATCTTGGCATCGCGCCAATCGACCAACTGGCCGTCCATCCAGATTTTGCCGTCACGGTCTGACATGGATGATGGGATCACGACGCTCATGGAATTTCCTTTGGACTTGTGTAATGGGTTCGCCAAGTGGCGTAAATCGTCATTTTAGCGAGCATGGCCGGTGGCCTAGCTGACGCGGCGCTGATGTCGCTCAGTCATTGGCCGCATGGGTGACAGGCTCAACGTCCGTGGCTTGGAAAGGGCGGTCCAGCGTCCAGCTTTGCAGCTTGCCTTGTGTGAATACGCAACGCACCACCGACTGGCTGCCATCGCGCCAACTGAAGACCTCAGGCTGGACGCCCTTCTCGGTCTCAATCTGGCCCAGCGCGCGGGTCATGGCGATGACGTGCATCAGGCTGACGCCGGCTTTGAGCTTGGCATTGAGCATGACGGCGCTGTCAACAAAACCAATCGGGCGGTTCGTCGCGCGCTTCATGATTTTCATCAAACGGGTGAAGTGCAGCAGCATCCACATGACGCCGCCAGTCACGACCATGGCGACCCCCATCCAACCCCAGCTCTGCCAAGCCCAAGCGGTCAGGCCAACGGTGCCAATCGGCAATAAATATCTTTGAAAGTTCATGCGGCGTATTGTCTCAGGCTCGGCGCGGGGCCTTCGGGCCTCTGAGCCACACCCAATTACCCACGGCAGTGCAGCGTGACTTGCAAGCCACCCAACTCGGCTGACTTACCCACTTGCACGTCGATGTGCTGCAAGGCCGCGATGTGACGCACGATGGACCACCCCAACCCACTGCCCGTGGCAGATGTGCCCAGCACGCGGAAAAAACGCTCCCCCAATCGAGCCAAGTCGTCGTTGGCCAAGCCGTGGCCGCTGTCTTGCACGGTCACCTCGACTTGGCTGTCACCCAAACGGTGGGCTTGGATGCGCACCGTGGCCCCATCGGGGCTGTAGCGCAGGGCGTTGTCAATGAGGTTGCGTAGCAAGATGTGCCATAGCGTGCTTTGGCCGTTGACCTGCAAAGGCTCAGGTGCCAGCAGCTCTATGGTTTGTCCGCGCCGCAGGGCTTCGGGCGTGAGGTCGGCCAAGATTTGCTGGGCCAACTGGTCTAGGCGAAACGGTTCAGAGGCCACGTCTTGCGGGCCTTCTACACGGGCCAAAGTCAGCAACTGCTCCACGACGCGCGAAGCGCGGTCGCAGCCGACCAAAGTGTCTTGCAGCGCTTGCAGGCGCACCTTTTCATTCGTGGCCTCGCTCAACGCCACTTGGGCTTGGGCACGAATAGCCGCAATGGGTGTGCGCAACTCGTGGGCGGCATCGGCGGTGAAACGGCGCTCGGTTTCCATGCGCAGCGCCAAGCGTTGCAGCAAGTCATTAAGGGCGTCCAAAAGGGGCTGCACTTCTTGCGGGGTTTCGGGCAGGCGGACGGGATCTAACGTTTGGGTGTCCCGCTTGAGCAGCACTTGGCGCAAGCGCTGCAAAGGCTGTAGACCTGTGCGCACGTTCCACCACAAGCCAACCAACAGAAGCGGCAACGCAATGAACAACGGCGGCAAAAAACCTCTCAGCACAGCTCGCCAAATTTCATCGCGGCTGTCCACCCGCTCAGCCACATAGATTTGCACATCGCGGCCTCGGCCCGGTGCCGCAAAAATGCGCCACGCATGGCCATCAGCCAAGGTCAGCGTCTCAAACCCTTGCGTGTGCTGAGCCATGGGGGTATGTGCCACATTGGGCGAGTGCATGACCAAGCGGTCTTCGTCAAACACTTGGTAGGCCACGCGGTGCGCGTATTTGTGGAGCGTGGGCGCATCAAGCAGAGGCTCGTCATCGTCAGGCGTGGCGTTTTGCTGCACCACCAGCAATGCGGCGGATTGAGCCAAGTGGGCGTCGAGCAACTCGTCTACTTCGTGCTGGGCTTCATAGCCCACAAAGGCAGCTGTGCCCATCCACACTACCAACACCGCGCCTAAAGTGCGGGTGAGCAAGCGTTGTTGCAAAGAAAATTTTTGGGACATGTTGCTAAGCTGCACTCAAGGCATGACGATGTAACCCACACCGCGCACGGTGTCGATCAGGCCCGCGCCCATCTTGCGGCGCAGGTGGTGAATGTGAACTTCAATGGTGTTGCTCTCCACCTCGTGGCCCCAGCGGTACAAGTGCTGTTCCAGTTGTTCGCGAGACAGCACACGCCCTGCATTGAGCAACAAGGCTTGTAGCAAATCAAACTCACGGGTGGACAGACTGATGGTTTCGCCGTTGCGGCTGACTTGGCGTGCGCTGGGGTCCATCACCACATCTCGCAGTTGCAATGTGGCTTGTGTTTTGCCGTGGGCGCGACGCACCAAAGCATGCAGACGGGCGGCGAGTTCGTCTAAGTCCACGGGTTTGACCACATAGTCGTCAGCGCCGAGGTTGAGGCCTTCGATGCGCTGAGCCACGGCATCGCGTGCGGTCAACACCAAAACAGGGGTGTCAATGCCACGCGCTCGCACAGCCTTCAACACAGCCAGGCCGTCTTGGCGTGGCAGGCCAATGTCAAGCACGGCCGCTTGGTGCTGAGCGCTCAGCAGCTCGCGCTCGGCGGCCACGCCGTCGCGCACCAAGTCCACCTGAAAACCGCGCTGGTCTAGGCCCGCACGCAAGCCGCTGCCCAGCAGCTCATCATCCTCGGCCAGAAGTATTCGCATAGCCTCGCCACATAGGTCGCAGAGCGTGTGGGCCGCGCCACACGCGCAGCATCACCACCAACCCCACATGGATACACACCACAGCCATGGCAGCGTTGCCCAATCCCTCGTGAAGTTCTTGCAGGGCATCGTTCAACCAACCATCGCCTAAAAGTTCATTGTAGGTAGCCCACCCACTGGCAATTGCCACCGTGCAAAACGCATAGATGCAAAGCACCGCAGCGCTCAACACCCAGCTACTGGCGCCCACCCAAAAGCTACGCGTGAACCATTCACCCTGCTTGAGTTTGTTCCGCCACACGCGCCACATGGCAACGCGACGCAGCAACAAACCCCAGCGTGCCGAAGCCGGTCCGACCCAGCCCCACACCAAACGAAACGCCAACACCGCTGCTAGGCTGTAGCCGCTGTACACATGTACCAAGCGCCAGTATTCCGACTCGGACGTGACATAAGAAATGAGAAATGCCAAGGCCATGCTGGCGTGGGCCATGCGCGTGCCTAAGTCGACCACAGGCTTACGCTGCGTGGACACCGGCGTAGGCATCGCCAAGTGGCTGGGGTTTAAAACGCTGTTGGTCATTTTGGAATCCTCACACGGTCGTCTTCAAAATCGCCTTGCGCGGCATCGCGGTGGCACGCCGTGCAGTTGGCGGGGCTTTTGATAGCGGCACGCTTAAACGTGGCCGCGCTCACCTCTCGGTGCTTGCGCCCAAACCATGCCGAGCGCGTGATGCGGTCTTGTGGCGGCTCTTCAAGCGCACGCTTGCCCTGACCGCCATGGGTTTGCAACCAGGTGTCGATTTGCTTTTGCGTGGCTGCATCAAGCGAGGCATCGCTGCCGTAGTGTTTGTCGAGGCCGTTCATCACGCGCTGCCACGATGCTTTGGGCAACAAGTTGGGCGGGAACGCCAAGTGGCAGCTGCCGCACTCTTGTGTGTACACCGCGGGTGGTGTGGGGCCTTTGTAACTGTCTGCCCATGCAGGCGCAGCGGCCAACAAGCTTGCTAATGCAGCGCTGCGCATGAGGTGTGTTAGACGTGAATGCATATGAACTCCTATCAACGCAAAGTAATGAGCCAAGCCAACACATCGGCTTTTTCAGCCGCTGAGCATTCACGCGCAAGCACGTCTTTGCAATTGCGGCGAAACCACTTCTCGGCTTTGGCGCTGTCGGTGAAGCGCTTGGCATTGGCCGCTGGCGCAAGGGGCTCAATCGCCTTGTCGGTGCTGGCATGACGTCCCCCCATCATGGGTGATTTGCCATGACAACTGGTGCATTGCCAGTCTTGGCCGTGGCTGGCTTTGAAGAACGCTTCACCCTTAGCTGCATTGGCAGGCTGGCCCGCTTGCGCGGTGTAGCCCGCTAGCAAATCAACAGGTGTGGCAGCCATCGCATGAAGCGATGCAAAGAGCAAGAGCGCGAAGAATTTGTGAAGCATGGTTGTGTGCCTTTCAAAACCAATGCTAGTGAGCGCGTCTTAGGGTTTTCTTAAGAAATGCTTGGCGAGTCTTAAGGCTGTCTTAATGTGAGGCGCACACACTTTCAACATCCTTTATGAATGGAGTTCGTATGTCACATGTCATCTTTAAACCCAAATTACTTGCATGGCTCATGGCAGCAGCAGGCCTCTTGTCTGCATGTGGCGGCGGTGGAGGTGGCAGCGCCGCCACGCCCACTGCAGCCGCTCTCAGCTCGGGCACCATCAGCGGGCTGGGCTCCATCATCGTGAACGGCGTGCGTTACGAAACTGTGGGCTCGCAGGTTTTAGATGCAGACGATGGCAGCACGGCCATCACCACCCCACTGCGCATTGGCATGACGGTGAGCGTTGAACAAAGCGGCACCGACGCATTAACCCTGCGTCCAATTGCAGGAAAAATTTTGGTGCAAAGCGGCATCAAAGGCGTGGCGAGCTACACAGGCTCAACCCTGACTGTGGCCGGCATGCCCATCACCACCGACACGTCCACCATCTTGCTGGACACCACTGGGGCTGTGACCAACTTGACCACGCTGAACAACCAAGCTGTGGAGGTTTACGGTTTGCCACAAGCCGATGGTTCTTTTTTAGCCACCTTGGTTGAAGCTGAAACGGGCTTGGTCAATGTGCAAGTCGTGGGCACCGTGCAAAGCATGGACACCACCGCCAAGACCTTGGTGCTGGGCACAACAGCCGCACCCATCACGGTGAACTACGCCAGCATCACCCCACCCAGCGGCTTGGCGACAGGGTCTGTGATTGTTGTGAAGGTCGCCACCAACACCACGGCCAACACCTACACCGCCAGCAGCCTGCAAATTCGCAGCGGCACGGCCAGCACCTACACCAGCTATGCCAGCAACTACAGCGGGACCACTCGCGTCCACAACGAACGCAATGAGTTGTACGGCGCGGTGTCGGACAAAACCTTAATTTCCAGCGGCGGCACCGTCACTGGCTGCACCTTAAAGATTCAAGGCATTCAAGTGCAAGCGAGCAGCCCTGCCCTGTGCGACAGCATTGCCAACGGCACTTACGTCGAAGCCAAAGGCACACTGAGCAACGGCGTGCTGGCTGCAACAAAAATCGAATTTGAAGGCAGCCAAGCCAATGGCTATTCAGATGATTGGAACGACAACGACAGGGACGGCTTACACCACCGCAGCTTGTCCACGCTCAGCACGCCCACTGAACTTCAGGCCTCTCGCAGTTTTGAAATGTATGGCGCAATCAGCTGCTCTGCTGTGAATGTGGGTTGCACGCTCACGCGCGGCGCCATCGTCTACACAGCTGACATGTCTTCGGCTTATTGGGATGAGCATCAGCCCATCATCAGTGGCTACGTGGAAGCGAAAGGCTATGTGACGGGCAACACCTTCAAGGTCAGCAAGATCGAATCTAAAGACCGTCGCTATGGCACAGGCCATGGCGATGACGACTGATCGTCATTGCGCAAGGCTCAAAGCCCTCGCACCAAACCGATCGCCTCATCCACCCGTTCCACCGCATGCACCGTCATGCCAGGGATGGGCTTTTTAGGGGCGTTGGCTTTGGGGATGACGGCCACGGTAAAGCCCAGCTTGGCGGCTTCTTTCAGGCGCTCTTGCCCGCGCGGGGCAGGGCGCACTTCACCTGCCAAACCCACTTCGCCAAAGGCGATGAAGCCTTGGGGCAAGGGCTTGCCGCGCAAACTGCTTTGAATCGACAACAACACAGCCAAGTCTGCCGCTGGCTCGCTGATGCGCACGC
This sequence comes from uncultured Burkholderiales bacterium, assembly GCA_903856995.1. GTDB lineage: Bacteria > Pseudomonadota > Gammaproteobacteria > Burkholderiales > Burkholderiaceae_C > Limnohabitans. The sequence goes on along the minus strand of CAIODK010000272.1, from coordinate 2,086 downwards.
CTCCCACGGCGTTGACGAACACGTCTTGGTCCATGCACGCGACACCTGCATGGCGATGCAACACCGCCAGCAACATGGCCAAACGGTCGCGGTCCAAACCCACGCTCAAGCGCCGTGGTGACGGGCCGCCGCTGTCGACCAGGGCTTGAATCTCCACCAACATGGGGCGCGTGCCTTCAAGCGTGACCAGCACACAACTGCCGGGCACAGGCTCGGCGTGCTGGCTCAAGAAAATGGCGCTGGGGTTGCTCACCCCCTTCAAGCCCTTTTCGGTCATGGCGAACACGCCGATTTCATTGACCGCCCCAAAGCGGTTTTTGATGGCGCGCACGAGTCGGTAGGTCGAGTGTGTATCGCCTTCAAAATACAGCACGGTGTCCACCATGTGCTCCAACACACGCGGGCCAGCCAGTGCGCCTTCTTTGGTGACGTGGCCCACCAGCACCACCGCCGTGCCTGTGGACTTGGCCATGCGCGTGAGGTGTGCCGCACACTCGCGCACTTGTGCCACCGAGCCTGGGGCGCTGGTGAGCTGGTCGGAATACACGGTTTGAATCGAGTCCATCACCACCACATCAGGCTGAAGTTTGTCGATGGTGGCCAGCACTTTTTCGAGTTGTGTTTCGGCCAGCACTTTGACTTGGCTGTGGTCTAGGTCTAAGCGGCGTGAACGCAACGCAACTTGCGCTGCGGACTCTTCGCCCGTCACATACAAGGTGCTCATGCCCGTGCGTTGCAAACCATCCATCGCTTGCAAAATCAAGGTGGATTTGCCAATGCCGGGGTCGCCGCCAATCAGCACCACACCGCCCTGAACCATGCCGCCGCCCAACACGCGGTCGAGCTCTTCTTGGCCGGTGGGGGTACGCGCTACGTCTTGTGCTTCGATATCCGACAACACCGCCACTTCGGAGGCGGGGGCCAAGGCGGCCATGCCGGCATACCGATTCTTGGCAGGGCCGCTGCTGTCGACCGCGGTTTCGATCAGCGTGTTCCATGCGTTGCAACTGGGGCATTTGCCCAACCATTTGGCGGTGATGCCGCCGCAGTCGGTGCAGGTGTATTGGGTTTTTTCTTTGGCCATGGCTGGATATTACTGGATAAATAGCCAGTACTCTGGCGCCTTTGTTTTTTGTTGACAATCCACACTACGCCATCCGCAACCCAACTGGACCCATCCCGCCATGCAAACGCCCATCAATCGATTCAAGCAAGCCCTTCACAACCAGCAACCTCAAATCGGTATGTGGATGGGATTGGGCAACGCCGTCACCACCGACATCTGCGCAGGCGCAGGCTTTGACTGGCTGGTGATTGATGGCGAGCATGGCCCGAATGACCTGACCACGTTGCTGGCCCAACTGCAAACTGTGGCGGCGTACCCCAACTCACACCCCGTGGTCCGCGTGCCTCACGATGCCCCCGCCTTGCTGAAGCAAATCTTGGACATTGGCGCGACCACCTTGCTGGTACCCATGGTGGACACCGCAGAGCAAGCAGCCGCGATTGTGAAAGCCTGTCGCTACCCGCAAGATGACGGTCACGGCGGTATCCGTGGCATGGCCGGCACGCGCGCTTCGCGCTGGGGTCGCTACCCCAACTACGGCAAAGAAGCCAACGACCAAGTGTGCGTGTTAGTCCAAGCCGAAACCCGTGAAGCCTTGAAAAACCTCGACGCCATCGCCGCCACCCCTGGCGTGGACGGCGTATTTATCGGGCCTGCAGACTTGTCAGCCTCCATGGGCTACATCGGCAACCAGACTCACCCCGAAGTGCAAGCCGCCATCGTGGACGCGATTGCACGCATTCGCAAAGCCGGCAAAGCGCCTGGCATCTTGATGGGCGATGAAACGCTGGCTCGCCAGTACTTGTCGCTCGGCGCTTTGTTTGTTGCGGTGGGCGTGGACAGCATGATCTTGTCACGCCAGACCTCTGCGCTCGCAGCGAAGTACAAAGAAGGCTTGGCAGAGATGGCGGCCAGCAAGGGCGCTTACTGACGCTTGGCCTTTTGCCGCTGTGCTGACGCATAAGGCCACCACACATTCAAGGTCAAGCCCGTCATCACCAAGGCCGCGGCCAGCAGTTT
>CAIODK010000271.1 GCA_903856995.1 uncultured Burkholderiales bacterium | reverse complement strand
GCAAACCGGTTTGACCGTCGCTCAAGTCGAAGAGATGTACCAAATCATGGCCATCGCGAATTACGAAGATCGCTTTGTGATCCCAAGCTCGCACCGTGAATATGCAGAAAACGCCTTTGATGTGCGTGGTGGCTGCGGCTTTTCGTTTGGCAATGGTTGCTCTGATGGGCAGTCCGATGCCAGTTTGTTTGGCGGTGACAAACGCCGCACGATTCCGATTCAACCTGTCGTCTAAATCGAGGTTCCCATGAAACCCATTCGTTATTCCCTACGCGTGTTGTCGCAGTTGCTGTCGTATCCGGACGCTGAGTTGCGCCAGCAACTACCCCTGCTGTTGCCGGTGCTCGAAGAAGAGGGCGCGCTTGGCTTGGCGCGCCGCACCGAACTGCAAGCCTTGGTCACGCACCTGTTGCGTCTCGACACATTGGATGCCGAGTCGCGCTACGTCGAGACCTTCGACCGTGGCCGTGCGACTTGTCTGCACTTGTTTGAACATGTGCACGGCGACTCTCGCGACCGTGGTCCGGCCATGATCGATCTCACCAAAACGTATGAGCAATCAGGCTTGTTCCTTGCCCCTGAAGAGTTGCCTGACCATTTGTGCGTGGTGTTGGAGTTCGCTTCAACCCAAACGCCTGAGGTGGCCAAAGCATTCTTGGGTGAAATGGCGCATATCTTGAACGCCATCTTCAGTGCCTTGCTCAAACGTGAAAGCCCCTACGCCGTGGTGGTGGCTGCCGTGCTCGAGCTGGCAGGTCACAAAGCCCAAGCCGTTGCGATAGCCGCGGAAGAGTCACTCGACGACAGCTGGAGCGAGCCCGAAGCCTTTGATGGCTGTAGCACGCGTGGCCAGGCCCGTCCGGGTGATGTCCAACCCATTCATTTCGTGAAAAAGGCATCCAGCCACACGCCGGGAGTTTCAGTATGAGCTACTTTGACCATTTCATTTTTGGCCTCTACCCGTACATTGCACTGAGTGTGTTTTTGCTCGGAAGTCTGATCCGTTTCGACCGCGATCAGTACACATGGAAGAGTGATTCTTCTCAACTCCTGCGCAGCGGTCAGTTGCGTTGGGGTAGCAACTTGTTCCATGTCGGCGTGTTGTTTTTGTTAGGCGGACACAGCGTGGGCATGCTCACGCCCCACTTCATGTATGAACACTTCGTGACGGCTGGCGACAAGCAACTGTTGGCCATGGTCTCTGGCGGTGTGTTTGGCGTGATGGGTTTCATCGGGGTGACGGTGCTGTTGCACCGCCGATTGTTTGACGTGCGCATCCGTGTGAATAGCAAGCCGAGCGATATTGTGTTGTTGGTGTTGCTGTGGGTTCAGTTCGCTTTGGGCTTGGCCACGATCCCGCTGTCTGCACAGCATCTGGATGGCGGCATGATGCTCAAGCTCGCTGAATGGGCGCAACGCATCGTCACCTTCCGAGGTGGTGCGGTGGAGTTGTTGTCTGAAGCCAGTTGGATCTTCAAGGCGCACATGTTCTTGGGCATGAGCATCTTCTTCATCTTCCCGTTCACGCGGCTGGTGCACGTCTGGAGTGGCTTTGGTACCTTAGCCTATGTGGTGCGTCCGTACCAGTTGGTGCGCAGCCGTCGTATGGGCATGACGCCCCGCGTGCCACTCAGCCGTCGTTGAAATTTCGCACCCCACACATTCAGGACTCCACCATGACGATCCATACCTCCCATGAGAACCAGAGCAACACGTCAGAGGGCTGCGGCAGTGGCTCTTGCGGTTGTCAGAGCGTTGATGCTGCCGCGATCGCCAGCATCAATGGCATTGCTTTGCAAGCGCCCGGCGAAACCGTGGATCACGAGACCTTGCGTGAGCGGGCCTATTCCGAATTGTTGCGTCAAGAGGCGGTCAGGCTCGGGCATTTGCCACCGCACACGGGCTTGATGGCTCCCACGTTGTTGGCTGAACAGCAAGACATCGTGGACCGTATGCTTGAGACCGAAGTCGTCTCTCCGCAACCCACACAAGAAGAAGCCAAACGGTATTACGAGGCACATCAGGCCCAGTTCACCGTGGGTCAGGAGCGCTTGGTACGCCACATTTTGTTTGCCGTCACACCCGGTGTGAATGTGCAAGCGTTGGCACAACGCGCAGAAGCTGCTTTGCTTGAGTTGTCGCACAAAGACGTGGCCCCTGAGCGCTTTGCCCAGTTGGCTGGCGAGTTGTCAAATTGCCCGACGGGCGCGCAAGGCGGCGCACTCGGTTGGCTGACCCCTAACGACTGTGCGCCTGAGTTCGCCAAAGAACTGTTCTACCTGCAAGAGTCCAGCCAAGGGACCGGTCTGCGCCCCCGCTTGGTACACACACGGTTTGGTTTCCATCTTGTCGATGTGCTCGATGTGAACCCAGGGCATCTGCCAGACTTTGAAACCTTGAAGGCCCAAATTGCATCCCGTTTGCAATGGCAGTCCCGCGCAACCGCGCTGGGGCAATACATGCGTCGCTTGGTGGGCTTGGCGCATGTCACAGGGATTGAGCTGGATGGGGACGCCTCGTCCTTGGTGCAATGATCCCACCCGCGCCGCCTGAGTCTTCTGATGAGCTGCTGCATCGCTTGCAGCGTTTTCATGCGGACTATTTCCCGTTGCACCAACAACGGTTTCAGGACTTGGTGGCGCAAGGACAGCATCCCAAAACTTTGTTCATCGGTTGCTCTGATTCCCGGCTGGTGCCCTATCTGCTGACAGGGGCAGGGCCTGGTGAGTTGTTCATCGTGCGCAATGTCGGTGCATTGGTCCCGCCCTATGACGGCTCGCATGGTCTACACGGCACCATGGCAGGGATTGAGTTTGCTGTCCTCATGCTGCACGTGAAAAGCATCATTGTGTGCGGCCACAGCCACTGCGGCGCCATACGCACCGCCTACGAGGGTGCCCCCAAAGAGGCCAAAGCATTGCAAAACTGGTTGCGCTTGGTGGATGAAGCCTTGTTACCTGTGCGACCTTGCCCTGAAGCGCTCTTGCGCACGGAGCAACGGTCGGTGGTGTTGCAGCTGGAGCGGCTGATGGACTACCCGATGGTCAGGCGCGAGGTCGAGGCAGGGCGCTTGAAGCTGCACGGTTGGCACTATGTGATTGAAGAGGGTGAGGTCCATGTGTTCGACGTACAGCGCGGCGACTTTGTGCCCGCATCGCGTTCGACTCACAGCGGAACGGGTCCTTTTACGCCACATGTGGAGCATTTGAATGAGTGATGTCGAGAAAGAGAATCAGCTGCTCATGGTGAGCCAAGTGATGGCCACGCGACAAACCATCTTGCCAAAACGGCTCATCGAGCCAGGGCCGAGTGCTGTAGAAATAGAAAAATTGTTTTTGGCCGCGTCGACGGCACCCGACCACGACCTCATCAATCCTTGGCGATTCTTGGTCATCCCTGCGCACAAAAGAGAAGACTTGGGTGAGCTGTTCGCGCAAGCGCTCAGTGAGCGCGATCCAAGCGCGACCGATGAACAACTTGAACAAGCCCGCGACAAGGCGCGACGCTCGCCCTTGCTGATGGTGTTGATCGTGGATGCGGCCAAAGGCGACCCAGAGATTGACATGCATGAGCGTGTGTTGAGTGCCGGGTGCGCGGTGCAAAACTTCATGCTGCTGGCCAACGCCATGGGCTACGGCACGGGCCTGACGAGCGGTAAGGCGCTCAAGGCCCAATCGTTCCGATCGGGTTTGCAGCTCAATCGCTCCGAGCATGCGATTTGTTTTTTAAATGTTGGAACCGTGAGCTCGCGTAAGCCTTTCAAGCCACGGCCTGAGGCTCATCAATTCGTTCAAGTTTGGGGAGATTGACCATGGTTCATTCAGCTGCGGTAGGCGTTGGTCTACCTGGGCATCGATCCCCCAGCGTTGGTTTTGAAGCACCGTTTGAGATGCTCAGCGCTTGCCACGAACGTGTGGAACGCATGTTGGCTTTGCTCGTCAAACTCCGACACCATTTGTCAGAACACGGCTGGGACACCCACGCATCTAAGGCGGCCACCGACGTCATTCGTTATTTTGATATTGCGGCTCCGCATCACCACTTGGACGAGGAGATGCATGTGTTCCCGGTCGTCCTAGCCCTGCATGACACTACGCTAGATGCTTTGGTGCTTCGACTCAAGCAAGACCATATTGAAATGGAAAAGAGCTGGGTCGTCGTTAAGCATTTACTGGCGTCAGTGGTGAATACCGATGCCAACACTTGGGTCGCGTTCAGTGATGCCGATAATGGGGCACTCGACGCCTTTGCTGCAGCCTACAACGAACACATCAACCAAGAAGAGTTGGATATTTATCCGGCGGCAAAGCGAGCGTCTAACAGCGATCAATTGGACGCCATGTCGCATGAAATGATGCGCAGGCGAGGGCAGTCTGATTAAGGCAATCTGCCCGGTCCGTGATGCGAGGGTTAATCTGGGGGCTTAGTGGCCTTTTGTCGTTAAGGCTGGATGAATGGGATCTAGCCTTTCGCCACCGAGCAAAGCAATTGGTGAGTGCCAGTAGATGGCCACGTTATGGAATGGATCTAAAAGAATCTTCATTGCCCATGCCAAGCCTGTTAAGGGGCTACGCAAGAAAAACAGATGAAGAGTTCTAAAGCAGATGCCCGTGATAGCCAGTGCTAGCCAAGACAAACCCACGTCGTGTAAGAAGCCCGCAGTGTTTGTGGCAGGTTCGATCCAACCTAATAGGCTGGGGCTAAACCACAGGGCTAAAGGCAATGTCAACCAAACGCCGATCAAAATGGCTTTGCGTCGCATGTTGTAGCCCACTTTGATGGCTTCTTTGTGTGCATCTGAGACCCCATTGATTTCATCAAATGTGCGGGGCTCAAAGAATATGTGTCCAGACTGCCGCGTGACCATGCCGATGCCCCAACCGATGAGGCCAGAGATGGCGGGATCCACAAACAAAAATGCATAAGCTACCAAGAAGCTCAAGGCACTGATCAAGTGCAGCGTTTGGTTGATTCGGCTTTGGTGGTAGTAACGGTGGTCATCCCATTGCAGGGTGTGTATTTGGTCTAAAAATTTGCTCACGTCAGACTCCTTAAAAGTTGTGTGACGTCAGTGTTAAACCTGTGCGTGACGGTGATTTGAAAAATCGGTGACTTTTCAGTGACACCATCCCACTGTTTGAGTTACATCAAAAAAATGTGAATTAGGGTGCCCGCGCGTTGCTCTCAATATTGTTTGTAAGGTAAGAATTTACCCGACAGCACCACATTCACACGGTCGCCTTTGGGGTCGGGTTGGCGCACGATGTCCATGGAGAAATCAATCGCGCTCATGATGCCATCGCCAAACTCTTCGTGAATCAGTTCTTTGATGGTGGTGCCGTACACGCTGACGATTTCATACCAGCGGTAAATCAAAGGGTCGGTCGGCACGGGCGTGGGTAGCGAGCCTTTGTAGGGCACCACTTGCAGCCACTTTTGTTCTTCTGCATCGAGCCCAAAAATCTTGCCCACAACCTTGGCTTGTTTTTCATCCAAGGTCATTTGACCGAGGCACGCGGCGGTGGTCCATTCTTTGGAGAGACCCACTTTTTTGGCCACGTCTTCCCACTTGATGCCTTTGGACACTTTGGTGCTGATGATTTTTTCGGTCACGTCGAGACGGTTCATGCTGACTCCTAGGTTGATTGAATATATTTAAGCCACAGCGACGAGAGTCTGACTGTTCTGTTCGAGGTGCAACAAGCCTTGCAGCACATCACCCACCACGATGACCGATGGGCTGGCCATTTGGTCGCGCATGACGGTGTGGTGTAAGTCGCTGAGCGTGCACACCACATGACGCTGCGTGGGCAGGCTGACGTGTTGAATGATGGCGACTGGCGTGTCTGGGTGCAGACCTTGCAGCAGAGAGGTTTGTAGCTGAGCCGCACCGCTCATGCCCATGTAAATCACCAAGGTGAGCTTGGCTTGTGCGGCGGTGTGTGACAACGCCGCCCAATCCACCGCATCAGTGGCATCTTGCTTGGCATGCCCCGTGATGAACAGCACACCATGCGCGTGAGCGCGGTGTGTCAATGGCACGCCGAGCGAGGTCACGCCTGCCAGCCCTGCGGTGATGCCGTTGATGACGGTGACGTGCACGCCTTTGGTTCGCAAGTGTTCGACCTCTTCACCACCGCGGCCAAAGATAAACGGATCGCCGCCTTTGAGGCGAACCACGTTTTCGCCTGACAAGGCTTCTTGCAACATGAGTTTTTCAATGAAGGCTTGCGGGGTTGATTTGCAGCCGCCCCGTTTGCCCACATAGATGATGCGTGCGGTGGCGGGAGCATAGGCCACGATGGCGTCGCTCACCAAGTCGTCGACCAACAACACGGTGGCATTGGCAATGGCTTTGACGGCTTTAAGGGTGAGCAGTTCTGGATCGCCAGGGCCTGCACCGACCAGTGTGACGTGGGGTTGGGTGTGTGTCATGTGGTGTGTGTCCGTTGAATCATGCGGCGTAACTCCGGTACGCATGAACCGCATTGGGTGCCGCATTTCAGCGTGCCTTGCAGTGAAGCCAAGCATTGCGCGTTGTCGCCCTTGTAGATGTTGAGGTGGTTTTGAATAGCGATGTCTTTCACACCGACGCAACTGCACACGGTGGTACCCGCCTCGACCCATGCAACGGGTGGTTGGCTACCCGTCATCAACAAGCGGCGGCCGTATTCTTTGGTGGACGCTTGGGTTTGCAGCAAAGCTTTGAGCCAAGTTTCGGCTGAGGTATCGCCCGCGATGATGAACGCTGCTAGCTGCGTGTCTTTGGTTGGGCCCGTGTCGCTGTGTTGCAAGCGCATGCTGCGCAGTTGGCTGCGCTTGGCATCCACATAGCGCAAACTGTCGCTGCCGTTCAGGCCTAAGAGTTGCTCGATGTCTTGCACCTGTGTCAGGTCAGGTGCTTCACTACAGGCCGCACGCATCAGCACGCCTTGACGTGCGGGGCCTTCTGCAGGGGTGTCACTGAAAGGCACGCAGCTGGCAAATTCAAACTGATGCATCCGCGCACGCAGGGCGTGCAATGCAGTTTGTGCTTGGTGCTCGGGAAGCCAAGCCACGGCCAACAGTGTCCAAGGTAGCTCGGCCTTGAGCACTTTGACCGCCGCGTGTTTGAGTTCAGGCTGCTTGGACGTGGGGCAATACGCCGAGGTGGTGATGGCATTGACACCGGCGAGAGGTTTGTTTTGGTGGTCACGACCGCTCAAGAATGCCGCGCCCCAATGCATGGCGATAAACGCTTGGTTCAAGCCCAGATCGGCACTGGCTTGCGCTGGCAACACGATGGAGCCGCGTTTGCTGGTGACGTGCACCAAGGTTCCATCGACAAACCCCAAACGCGCCATGTCGTCCGGATGCAGTTGCACCAAGGGCTCGGGCACATGGCCAAACAGTTTGCCAACCAAGCCGGTGCGCGTCATGCCGTGCCACTGGTCGCGCAAGCGGCCCGTGTTGAGGGTGAATGGAAAACGTGACTCACGCACTTCAGCTGTGGGCACATAGGGCGTGGCTGCAAATTTGGCACGGCCGTTGGCGGTGGCGAACACGCCGTCTTCGTACAAACGCGCTTGGCCGTGCGCAGCGCCTTCACGCATGGGCCATTGCTCGGGTGTGTGTTCTAAGTGTGCGTAGCTGAGGCCGGTGATGTCGAGATCTCGGCCACGTGTGGATTCGCGGTGTTCCAACCAGATTTCTTCCGGCGAGGTATAGGCCATGTGCAAGTTGGTTTTGTTCGAAGCCACGCCTGGTTCGTGGCCCAAGCGCGCGGCGAGGTCCACCACGATTTGCCAGTCATGGCGCGCTTGACCGGGTGCCGGGACGGCTGCACGCACACGGGTGATGCAGCGTTCGCTGTTGGTGACCGTGCCTTCTTTTTCGCCCCACGTGGTGGCGGGTAGCAGCAGGTCGGCAAAGTCGCAGGTTTCTGCCGTGGCAAAGGCTTCTTGCACCACCACAAACTCGGCGCGCTCTAAAGCACGGCGGACGGTGGCTTGGTTGGGCATGGATTGGGCGGGGTTGGTGCAGGCAATCCATAGCGCTTTGATTTCGCCATCGGCCGCGGCTTCAAACATTTCCACCGCCGTTTTTCCGGGCTGAGAGGGCACCTCGTCAATCCCCCACAGGGCGGCTACTTCGGCGCGATGCTCGGGCTTGCCCATGTCGCGGTGTGCGCTGAGCAAGTTGGCCAAGCCACCCACTTCGCGGCCACCCATGGCGTTGGGTTGGCCGGTGAGCGAGAAGGGGCCAGCACCGGGTTTGCCGATCTGTGCCGTCGCTAGGTGCAAGTTGATGAGCGAAGCGTTTTTGGCCGTTCCGCTGCTGGATTGGTTCAAGCCTTGGCAATACAAGCTCAGCGTGGCTTTGGAGTTGGCAAACCAGCGTGTGGCTTGCAGCAGTTGCTCTGGCGTGATGCCGCAGACCTCGTGCACATGCGCGGGTGTGTAGCTAGCCACCAAGGCAGTGAGTGCGTCAAAGCCTTCGGTGTGTGCCGCGATGTAGGCGTGGTCCACCCAGCCCTCGGCCAGCATGATTTGTAACATGCCGTGAAACAGCGCCACGTCTGTGCCGGGTTGCAGGGGCAAGTGCAGGTCGGCACTGCTGGCGGTGTCGGTGCGGCGTGGGTCGGCGACGATGAGTTTGAGGTTGGGGTTGTTGGCGCGCGCGTCTTCGATGCGTCTGAACAAAATGGGGTGTGCATACGCTGCGTTGCTACCTGTGATGAACAAACAGTCGGCGTGCATCACATCGTCGTAGCAGGTGGGTGGTGCATCTGCACCGAGGGTGAGCTTGTAGCCCGCGACCGCGCTACTCATGCACAAACGTGAGTTGGTGTCGATGTTGTTGCTGCCCAGCAGGCCTTTGACCAACTTGTTGAAAACGTAATAGTCTTCGGTCAACATCTGGCCTGACACATAAAACCCGAGTGCATCGGCCCCGTGGGCGCGCACGATACTGGCCAGTGTCTGACTGGCGAGTTGCATGGCGCTGTCCCATGGCAGTGGTTGCAAACTGCCGCCACGCACCAAGCGGCGCATGGGTTGCAGCAGACGGGTTTGCTGAGCAAGCACCGGGCTGGCAGTGAGGTGCAGCGAAGCGCCTTTGCTGCATAAGCGACCTAGGTTTGCTGGGTGCGCAGGGTCACCACGCACACCTGTGATTTGACCCGCGTTCGATGAAATGATCACGCCACAGCCGACGCCGCAGTAAGGACAGGTTGAGCGCGTTTCTTTCATGACTGGGTATGTGGGTTAAGCGTCAATCGCGAGGGTGTTCAGCTCTTGCAGGTCGAGCGCGACTTCGCCGTTCTCCACGCGCACGGCAAACCGGGTGGTGCACCCTTCATCGGGTTCGTGCGCGCAACCATCGACCAAACCAATGTGCCAGTTGTGCAACGGGCACACCACGGTTTCACCAAACACAATGCCTTGGCTCAACGGACCACGTTTGTGAGGGCATTGATCGAGCAGGGCAAACACCTTGTCTTCGGCGTTGCGAAACACCGCCACTTCAACACCCTTGGCGCGCTGCACGCGACGAGCGCCCAGCACGGGGATGTCGTCAACTTTGCAAATAACTTTCCATTCGGTCATGTCAATCCTTTATAGGGTGATTGCTTCAAACTGGCGCGTGTCCACTTGCGCCTTCTCAAAGTCGAACCATGGATCTGGCTCGCCGTCGAGCGCAAATTGCAAGCGTGCCCACAAGGCTTTGCGGCCTGCTTCGTCGTCCAATACTTTTTTCTTCACGTAGTCCATGCCGACTCGGTTCACGTAATGAACGGTGCGCTCGAGGTACCAGCCTTCTTCGCGGTAGAGCTGCATGAAGGCACCGGTGTACTCCATCACTTCTTCCGAAGTTTTCACCTTGACGAAGAATTCAGCCACTTCGGTTTTGATGCCGCCGTTGCCGGCGATGTACATCTCCCAGCCGCTGTCCACGCCGATGATGCCCACGTCTTTGATGCCGGCTTCAGCGCAGTTGCGCGGGCAGCCCGACACGGCGAACTTCACCTTGTGCGGGGCGTACATGCGCCACATGGCGCGCTCGAGGTCTTTGCCCATTTGCGTGCTGTCTTGCGTGCCCATGCGGCACCACTCGCTGCCGACACAGGTCTTCACGGTGCGCAAAGCTTTGGCGTAGGCGTGACCAGAAGGCATGCCAATGTCTTTCCACACATTGACCAAGTCCTCTTTCTTCACACCCAACAGGTCGATACGTTGACCGCCGGTGACTTTGACGGTGGGGATTTTGTATTTGTCGACCACGTCTGCGATGCGACGTAATTCGTCTGCAGTGGTCTCACCGCCCCACATGCGCGGGATGACGCTGTAGGTGCCATCCTTTTGGATGTTGGCGTGGCTACGCTCGTTGATGAGCCGGCTTTGCGGGTCGTCTATGGCCTCTTTGGGCCAGCTGCTGAGGCGGTAGTAGTTGATGGCAGGGCGGCAAGTGGCGCAGCCCGTTGGGGTCTTCCAAGCCAACATGTCAAAGACCGCTTGGTTGGTCAGCAGCTTGTGGTCGCGAATCGCGTCACGCACATCTTGGTGGCTGTGATCAGTACAGGCGCACACGGCTTTTTTCTTGGGCGTGGCCGAGTAGTCACCCCCTGCGGTGAACATCAAGATTTGTTCAACCAACCCCGTGCATGAACCGCACGACGCGCTGGCCTTGGTGTGCTTGCGCACTTCGTCCAAGGTGAACAAACCTTTCTCTTTGATGGCTTTGCAAATGGCACCTTTTTTGACACCGTTGCAACCACACACCTCGGCATCGTCGGGCATGCTGGCGGCTTTGCTGTGACCTTCATGACCCACGTCGCCGATGTTGGATTCGCCAAACATCAGCTTCTCGCGAATGTCTGCCACGCTGCGGCCGTCGCGTAGCAGTTTGAAGTACCAGCTGCCGTCCACCGTGTCGCCGTACAAACACGCGCCCACCAATTGGTCGTTGCGGATGACCAGCTTTTTGTAAACGCCTTCGTGGGGGTCGCTGAGCACAATCTCTTCGGTACTGCCGTCGTCGCTGCCCATAAAGTCGCCCGCGCTGAACAAATCAATGCCGGTTACTTTGAGCTTGGTCGAAGTGAGCGAGCCGGTGTAGCGGCCAATGCCGAATTCGGCCAAATGGTTGGCCAACACTTTGCCTTGCTCAAACAGGGGCGCAACCAAACCGTAGGCAATGCCACGGTGGGCTGCACATTCGCCCACGGCGTAAATGCGTGGGTC